>NZ_PDYT01000010.1:0-89037 GCF_002743175.1 Sporosarcina sp. P20a | reverse complement strand
CACGATCTAACGAAGGCGACTGCTGTGGTAGGCGTAGCGATGAGACAAAGACAGGCGAACTTCCTGTCTATGGCTCCTCGCGAAAGCCATCCACCAGCGCCGGAGTGAGGGCAATGGACTCGCCACTTACATAGGCAGCTAAGCCACAACCTCCTGATCAAACACAAAACAGAAAAAGTACATGCAAGAACCGCAATCCATTGCCGCTTCTTACGCACTGTTATCAGAAACGTAATCCGTGATCACTTACGCACTAATGCCTTTAAAAACAACTATATGAACTGCCCTACACCCAATCCAACGAAGGCGACTGCTGTGGTAGGCGTAGCGAGGAGACAAAGACAGGCGAACTTCCTGTCTATGGCTCCTCACGAAAGCCATCCACCAGCGCCGTAGTGGTGACAATGAACTTGCCACTTACATAGGCAGCTAAACCACAACCTCCCGATCAAACAGGAAACAGAAAATGCTCTTGCAAAACCACTAGCCCTTGCCGCTACTTACTTACTTACTTACTTACTTACTTACTTACTTACTTACTTACTTACTTACTTACTTACTTACTTACTTACTTACTTACTCGCTAAACATGATTCTATCTCCTACTTAGCCAACAATACGAAAAATAAGCCTCGCTCCTATAATAGGCAGGCATACGTAGGACGATATCGATTTTCTTATTGCTGAGCTTGGCGGATACGCTCGGTTCATCAGGATTCACCGTAGTATTATTGTCACTCATCAAGCAAAATATCGGCATTTATCCACTTTCAAAAGCACTCGAAAAGTAACTACTTCGAGTGCTGCTGTTGTCGCTGTATCATTTGCATGCGTTCATTAAACAGTGTCGGATAGGAGAGTAAACCTAAACAAGCACTCGTTAATGCCGCCGTGGTTAGCAATAGAAATATGACTAAGATTTGAAATTGAACAGCCTCTAATGGGTCTGCCCCTGCAATGATTTGACCGCTCATCATACCTGGCAATTGCACGAGTCCTATCGTCTTTTGGCTTTCAATTGTTGGGATCATACTGGCCTGAATAGAGCGGATCAATTGCTTATGTATCGCTTGTTTCGGTGTGCCGCCAAGTGACAAGATCAGTTCACTTTCTGAACGATGCGCTTCGACTTCCGACACGAAACGATTGAGGAATAAAATCGCAAGGACCATCGAATTTCCGATTACCATACCGGTCAAAGAAATAATATATTGAGCAGTAGCTGGGACAATTTTGAAGCCAAGTAAGATACTTTGCGTCAACACTTCTAGCAATACAAACGTCACGATCAACTTCCACGTGATTCCTTTAATGCCTTCCCCTTTTTTGCGCGCATTTTGCACAGCTGCTCCAATCATCAAGACGACCATCAAGAAGATGAACGTATAACTTTCCGAATCGAAAACAAATTTCAGTACGAATCCGACCGCCACTAATTGCACAGTCGATCGAATCGTCGCAACAATGGTGTCTTTCTCCAAATTCAATCCAAGTGTTTTGGACAGCACTAACGGGATCAACACAAAAATTAGTGTCAGGAATAAAGCGGTGGTACTCATGAGAAGTCCCCTTTCAAAAAGCGATGGACTGACGGGATATCTGAATGATCAAGTACAGATATTTCGCCGGCATCCACTAATTTCCCATCCACCATGATCCATGCATACTGCCCCATTCGCTTCGCCTGCTCCAAGTTATGCGTGATCCAGATGACCGTAATTTCATGCTTTTCATGCAGTGTACGAATCAAGTCTTCTACTTCATTCAACGATGATGGATCTAGCGCAGACGTGATTTCATCCATCAATAAAATCTTCGACTCATTCAATAACGTTCGAGCTATCGAAACTTTCTGCTGCTGACCACCTGACAAATTCCGGCTGTCACGTTCGAGATATTCCCCTTCAAGACCGACTTGATCTAAAATATCCAACGCTTTTTCTTTACTCAACACCTTGCCCTGTAAACGCAGTGGCAATGCTAAATTGTCATAGACGCTCCCTGCAATCATCGGTGAATTTTGTAACACCATTCCTGCTTTTCGTCGGAGATCAATCGGCGACATTTCATGAATGGCACGCCCTTGTACGGTAATATCTCCACTTGTAGGACTCAGCAGACCGTTGCACATTTTCAATAACGTCGTTTTCCCTGCACCCGACGGACCGACCAACACCGTAATCTGATTGGTGGGGAAAGATCCCGTTATCGAATCGAGAATCTTTGTATCCCCTACTTCAAACGATACATGTTGAAAATGAATCGCCGGCTCATATAAAGATTTATTCTGTTTACTATCCATCTATTTCACCTTTTCCACACTTCTTCATTCATCAATTTTCAATAAATCCAACGGTGTAATGATGCCAATTAGCTTCTCATCTTTACCACCTTGTTCCGTGATGAGCAGAGCTTGTAGTCGTTTCCCCGACAAAATGGATTTTCTGAAAAACCCTTCTGCTTCATAAACCGACATTGTGCTTTTGACAAATCGATAGGTTTTTCTTCTTTTCTCGTGATTATGTACGTCTAATAATGTCGGTATTTCCCGGGAAATGCAATCCGTCTCCTGATCCGCCAGCCAATTCATAATGCCATCTGCGGTAATTAATCCAATAAATTGACCCTTTTTGTAAATAGGTAGTTGATTAATTTTCCATTCTCTTACTAAGCGCAGACCCGTTGCCAGTGATTCATCTGCTTGCACAGTATGTACTTTACCGGCAAATAAATCTTTAACCGTTACAGGGTTGGATAACCGTTCATCTATACTCTCAATCAATTTTACAATTTCATCATGAGGCTCAGCTATAGCATAGTCAAAGCCTGTCCGATTATGCACAATCGCATTGCGTAAACTTCCAAACTCCCGCAGATCATCTTCATAATGAGCAACTAAAGCATGTTGGGATTTAGCTCTATCAATTTTCTTCGAGAATGAAAAATGGTTAGGCAAATCCGTAATCTTCATTAACGATTTATCGATTCGATTATATGCAATGAGAAAACGCTCTGAATTTTTATACTCCATGACACATCGCCCCTTTTCTAGGCAAAGTATAGCATATTTCATTCCTTTTCAAGCCTTTAGACTTCCTGGTCAGCACACTTTTTAAAATATAAAAAAGCCGTCGCGGTGCCTAATGACAGTCACTGCAACAACTAATTATTGATTGGAAATCTGTTTAATTTGATAATGACCATATTCATTATGAATCACAGTGTACAACTTTTTCTTTTCTAAAAACTGTACCGTTCCATCTTCCTTCGTGAAATTCAATGTTTCATACGTATACACTTCAATCGATTGATTCGTATACATAACATCTGTCACTGACGTATCAATAAATTCATAAAACTCATTTTTCATGGACAGATCATCTAGGAAAGCCAATAACTCGCTCTCCGCGGAACTTCCGGCTGCAACATATGGCGCAATATACTCATAATCATTATAGTCAATCGCTAATTCATACTGACTCCTAAAACCATGAATAAAATTCTCTACTTCTTCATCTGCAACTTCTGTATCTTCCAGCTCTGGTTCTTCTGTGTAGTCCTCCTCTGAATCATCGAAACCGCCATAGTCTTCATAGTCCCACGACGTATCTTCCGAATCTTGATACGACTCCGGCACGTAATCATCGTAGACGTTGAATAGCGCAGCCACCGCCTTACTGCTCATTGGTTCATTAATCCATTCGTCTACTTGCTTCTGCATACTATGCATCGGAATCGAAAATCCAAAAACGGTATTATCTTTATATAGTAAGGAATTAATGCCAATCACTTTACCCGTTGTTGCATCTAGCAATGGACCGCCACTACTGCCATGATCAATCTGTGCATCAATTTGATAGATCTTCTCATAAATGAAATCCATTTCCATATCACGATTCAATCCAGTTAAATAACCAATGGATGCCGTATTCTCAAGACCTTTTGGGCTCCCTAACGCAATCACTTCCGTACCAATCGGTGTCTCTTTCGTCTCGGTGACAAACGGTTTCACATGTTTATTCGCTTGTGATTTAATTAACGCGATATCATAACGATCTGAAATGCCAATAACAGTACCTTCAAAATTCTCACCTACAGAATTCTTCACCGTTACATCGGTATAGCCCGCCACTACGTGTGCATTTGTCACGATATAGCCACCAGCCTTATACAAAAAACCTGAACCCGAACCATCTCTCGTGCCAATCGTAAAAACACTTGGCAACGATTCTTTAATGAGTTCCGTTTTATCTTTGACCTGCTGCTTCGTTTCATTGACAACAGTAGGCGCCTTTTTAATTTTCAATTCGGCTTCATCTTTATGAACAACTTTTGTTTTAATGGAAGCTGTCGTTTCGAACGGCCATTGGAAACTCCAATCTGTCGCGTAGCCATAACCAGCCCCACCTATGAATAATGCCAAAACTACCGCAAGAATAGGTTTCGTATTATTGGACCCATACATCGCCTTGCCACAGCCTCCACAAAAGTTCGCTTCATCCGTATTTTTATGACCACATTTCGGACAGTACATATAGTTTCCCCCTCTTCCATTCCCCAATGGCTTCGAATAATCTGTCTTTTCATTATACCATATGACCTAATACAAAAGACATGCCATAAAGTTTGAAATTCACACATTTATCGATGCTTTTTCTCGTTAATCGCCCCAAGTATTATCGTAAATACGTTTTAAATTAAATTTTCTTTCAAAATACATACACCAACCGATTCTTATTGAATATATCCAATGAAGCGGCACAGTTCTCTAGCAAATTTCTACATACGCTAAAGAGAGAAGGAGGTGCATAAAAATATGTCATCTAGAAAGTTCAAACCTGACAATGATTATGACGTGCCGTATATTCCGAGACGAAAAGCGCGATGTTATGATGAAAAGAAAGTCGTTCATATACTTGTCGATCTGACGATGGGCGCACCTGTAGAGATTACATTGAAGGATTCAAAAGAGGTACAACATAACGGATACTACTTACAATTTGATCGGAAAGCTCGTACAATCCACTTTCAGCCATTTGGAGAATCGGAAGTTCAAGAGATTGATGTAGGAGATATTTGTACTATAAGATATGGCTCCTGAAAATAAAAAAATGTACACAGCGCACTGTGTACATTTTTTCATTCTATTTGGCTGATTTTCAGATCGATTGCTTCCGTCAATGCACTTACCGTTTCAGGCACATAACTTTTCATCATGGAATTAATAACCGATCCCATCATACCTTTCCCCCTGATATCAAGATAGCCTTTTAGTTTCGTTGTCTTTGCAGCTTCTTCTAGTTGGAAGCTTCCGTTCCCTTCGAGACTTTCATTCAGCCCCTCAAGAGTAAATGCTATCTTTGAACGTTCAACTTGTTCTGTAATATCAACTTGCATGACAATATTCTTTTGCATCATGCCAAGATCAGCCCGAAACTTCCAAGTAAATTGATTTCCACTAACTTTCTCGTGTTCAATATAGCCTGGAATGAGAGGAGCCCACTGATCTACCTCTTCGAGAAAACTCCATACATGTTGTGTGGATGCTGTTACGTTGATTTCCTTTGTACCGTTCGGCATAGACAATCCCACCTTCCCTAACATTTAACTTTTTATCATACTACTATGAAATCCAGTTTTATACAAATTAGGTTGCATTGTGCTGTAGTACGCCTCTATTGGAAGATAGGGATTGTGGGTGGTGATTGAGCGGATAGACGGGTGGATAGAGCACTCGCGGGCGATGATTGAGCGGATATTTGGTCGGATAGAGCGCGATTGGGCTTTGATAGAGCGAATAGATGCACTGATAGAGCGCTCGTTGGCTGGGATAGAGCGCAAATGCGCACACGTTCGGCCACAGTCGTGATAACTCACAGAGTCTCGCTGGCAGGCCACGATTGAGCGGACAAACAGGCGGATAGAGCGCGGGCGGGCTTTGATAGAGCGGATAAACACACACATAGAACGCTCACCAGCTTTGATAGAGCGAATAGATCCACCGATAGAGCGCTCCTGGACCGGGATAGAGCGCAAATGCGCACAAGTAGAGTCCGGTCGTGATAACTCACTTAGATCACAACATCACTCCAACTCTTCCGCACTCGGCATCGCGGACAGCGCGCCGACTTTCATTGCACATAATGCTCCCATTTGATTACCGAACTCGATATGTGCAAGCATTTCTTCGACCGTTTTTGGTTTACCGTTTAGATGGAGACCGCGAAGTACGCCCGCCAAGAAAGCATCTCCTGCTCCTGTTGTATCTACGGGATCGATGGGCTCCACGGTTACATGATGTTGCGCCCCTTCAATAATGGCCAGAGTTCCCGCTTCCCCCATCGTCATCATGATAACAGGGATATTATAGGCTGCAAGGTGATCTAGTGCTTTTTCTATATCCGATTCTTGCATGAGAAAAGTAAGTTCTTCTTCCGTAAGTTTCAGCAAATCCGTTTGATCTAAAAATGAAAGGATCGTATTACGACATAGCTCTTCACTTTCCCAGCGTAAAGGACGAATATTAGGATCTATTGAGAGATAAAGACCATGTTCTTTTGCCAATTCGACAGCTCTTTTCGTTGTTGCCAAAGCAGTTGGCTGGAACATCGTACCGGAACATATATGTAGAATTGAAGCGTTTTGGAAAGCTTCCTCTTGTAAATCACTCGGTTGGACTTGAAGATCAGGCGTGTCGTCTATGTATTTCACAAATACTCGATCATATTCCGGAGTCAAATGTACATAAACACGGTTCACTTTCTTCTCGGGCGAACGGACAGCATACGTTACATCGACGCCTTCATGTCGCAATTGATTTTCTGCAAAGTTTGAATCCTCGTCTTCTCCGATTACGGTAATCAATGAAGATTGTGCACCTAGGCGTGAAACTCCTGCCGCTACGTTGACTGTTGCCCCACCAAGGAATGTGGAGAATTTGGTGTTCGTTTCGTCTGTTGCGATATAATCCACGAAAATGTCACCATATATTAAAACTTGTTTATCTTGTCGATTCTTCATGTATTCGACCTCCTCAGAAGTTTTCTCTCTATCGTATCACGGAATTAGCTTAACTGTGATCATGTCCAAATAAAATATTGTTCAGTATTTTCTGTACGAATTGAATTATATTAAACTGCACACACTACAGTTTAATTCATGCGGTTCAAGCGAAATCATATAACTAAAAGGGATGAAAATATAAATGATCTATGAATGTGCAATCATTGGTGGCGGACCCGCTGGATTAAGTGCAGCTTTAGTACTCGGACGGGCAAGACGGAATATTATTGTTTTTGATGATGATCAAGCAAGAAACCGCGTCTCCCGTGCATCACATGGATTTTTAACGCGTGACGGTATGCAACCTTCAGAATTACGACAGATCGGGCGGAAGGAACTGACACAGTACCCGTCTGTGGTATTTCATCATCAGAAGATAGTTGCTTTAGAACGTTTGGATGAATCGCATTATGAATTAATGACAGCAGACGGCAGGACGTTCCGCACACAGAAAGTACTTCTTGCTATCGGTTTGCGTGATGAACAGCCTAACGTGCCAAGTATTGAACGCTTTTACGGCACATCCATCTTCAGTTGTCCGTATTGCGACGGTTGGGAATTACGAGATCGTTCATTGGCCGTATTTGCAGATAAAAATGTGTTTAAATTGGCAGCAGAAGTTTTTACTTGGAGCCGTGATCTGATTGTTTTTACAGGTGGAGAAGGACAGCTAACGGCAGAGGAACAAAAGAAGTTGAGTGCGAAAGGGATACAAATTGTAGATGATATTATTTCGGGGCTTGAAGGCGAAGATGGACAGTTGCACAGTGTGAGGCTTGAAGATGGTACAATGATAGACCGCGCAGGAGGATTTGCCACCCCTCTCTGGAGTCATCCCAATCATTTCGCTCAAGACTTAGGTTGTGAGCGAAATAAATACGGAGGAATTTTGACCGATGAATACGGACGGACAACCGTTTGGAATGTTTACGCAGCGGGAGACGTCTCTCATATCGTCCCCTCGCAACTACTAGTCGCTGCGGGGACCGGAAGCGCTGCTGCTATAGGGATTAATGGTGACTTGACCAATGAATTTTTCAATCGAATAGACTAAAACAGCAGACTGCCGGCCAATTGACCAGTAGTCTGCTATTTTCATTGTTTCTTAATCAACGCAATTTGCCCTGAATGAATGCCCGCATGATACATCAATCGTCCAACTACTTCCAAAGGCGTAGAAGCGCCCATTTTGGATTCGACGGGTACATGCCATTGCTCTTCTGTTAGCCCTTGTAACGCCTGTTTTAAGTTTTCATCAGAGGCATTCAGAAGATCTACTAATTCCTCAAGAGTTGTAGCTTTCGGAAGCTCACCATCCATCGGCTTACCTAAATACCAGTCCGCAAACATGTACTCCACTTCTGCGGTGTGATATAGCAATCCACGAATCGAGGACTCTCCAATGCTCAAGTCCAACTGCTTTTCCGTCAAACCTGCCGCCATCTTTGTAAAACGTTCACGTAATGCGTTCCACACGGGTACTACCGTTTCGTAACTCATGCCGTCACGCCTGCTTTTTTCTCTTTATCGACCACTACATGCGTAAAAACGTCTCCGTCGATATCTGTGTCAAACGCCAAGCCGAATCCCACTACATAGCGCCCTTGCGTTGGCGTTAATTCGAATAATGAGAAATCAAGGCCGCGCAATACTTCGACTAATTTAGGATTGAAGCGTTCATTGAATAGCCCGAAGATTTCTTCATGACCTTCATTGCCGATATTTTTCGGCTGGCAACCCCATCTTGCGCGCTCTGTTGCAAACGGATTCTGAGTACTGGATTCATCTGCAATGATCATGGCGTCAACCCATTCATTACTTTCCAAATGACGATAGTGCTCAGCGATTTGGCTGACATAGACGTAAATTTTGCCGTCTTTTTTAACGAATGGTGCACAACTGGCGAATGGACGTCCTTCTTCATTAACCATGCTCAGAACGATGTTTTTATGTTCTTCTACAAATTTCAAGTAACCTTCTTTTGTCTTTGCAATATCGATTTCTTTAGCCATCTAGTATTCCTCCTTAGATTATCGCGCGGTATTCAACAAATGAATCCGCGGTTTCTGCTCGATTGGACTATATTGTACTTCTGAATTCATTTGATACACTTGCCTGATCATGTCTGTTGTCATCACTTCGTCCGGTGTGCCGTATATAGCCTTTTCGCCACCTTGCACGACAACCACACGATCACTGTAGTACGAAGCCTGGTTCAAATCGTGAAGGACCATCATAACCGTCATTCCCATTTCGCCATTGAGTTCGCGCACAAGTTCTAGTACTTCATGTTGATGCGAGATATCTAAATAAGTTGTTGGTTCATCTAGTAATAAAATCTGTGGCCGCTGTGCCAATGCCATCGCGATCCAAGCGCGCTGAGATTCGCCTCCAGATAAGGATGCAACTGGACGGTCTCTATATTGCGTCAAATGCGTCTTTGCAATTGCCCATTCAATGATTTCATGATCCTCAGCTTGCAACTTTTGGAACCATTTCTTATGTGGATAACGACCGTAGGATACTAATTCAAATACAGTCATATCGTTTGGTGCCTGGTTTTTCTGGCTCAACATACACATTTTCTGCGCTATTTGCTTTGAACTCATAGATTTCAAATTGATACCATCGAGTTGGACTGTCCCAGAGAAATACGACAATTGACGGGATACTGCTTTTAGCAAAGTAGATTTACCCGAACCATTCGGACCGATAATCGAAACAACTTCCCCCTCTTCTACTTGAAATGAGAAGTCGCGAATAATCGTTTTCTGGTCGTAGCGTATGGAAATAGAATCAACTGCCAACATTTCAGAACACACTCCTTCTCATCAAATACAGGAAGTATGGTCCGCCAATAACGGCCATCAAAATGCCAGCCGGGATATCCATCGGCGCAAACAATGTTCGTCCGCCAGTGTCCGCAAGCAGTAGCACCAATGCTCCGAGCGCCATACTCATGGGCAACAAAAACTTGTAATTAGAACCGACAAGGAACCGCGCCATATGCGGAACGATCAAACCGACAAATCCAATCATACCGATTGCTGCGACGGAAACCGCTGCAAGAAAGACAGCGAGTATAGACAATAGAATACGAATACGGTTTACATTTTCTCCTAAATTCATTGCTACTTGATCACCCATACGGATAACATTTGCTTTACGTATAGCAAAGATCGATAAGATCCAGCCAACAATTGAATACGGTAATACCATGGCTAGTGCTGAGTGGCCTTTCGCTGCAAGACTACCATTCATCCATTGCACAGCGGAAGGTAAGCGGTCGCTGTACATGATTGACAAATAGCCGACGACGCCACCACATAACGCATTGACCGCGACTCCTGCTAAAATAATTGTAACCGGTGACATACCGTTTCGACGCCAAGCAAGCGAGTAGACCGCAGTCGCTGCAAGCATTCCACCGACAAATGCTGCAAGCGGTATGTATTGCGTGTACTCAGGCATAGCGAGCATAATGGCCAACACGCACACAGCCGCTCCACTTGTTACACCAGTCAAACCTGGATCCGCTAATGGATTGCCCATAACAGCTTGCAAGATAGCACCGGACACGGCGATATTCACACCGATCACGAGCGCCAGCAAAACACGTGGTAAACGGATATTCAAAATGATCGTATCGTTTACAGCACTCTCTGCCGATTTAAATAACGTTTGTATTATTTCTGGAACGCCAATTGTCACACTGCCTAGACCGATGGCGATGATTGCCGCCATTACCATCAAGCCGAATGTCACACCTACCGTCATGCCACTCCGAGAATTCGTCATTGCCATAAATCCCTTCTATTACTCATAAAAATAAGTAGAAATCTCCGTCAATGCCTTCTCTGCATTTTTGATAGACGTTACGCCAAATACTTCATAGTCCAGAATATGGACGTTGTCGTTTTTATAAGCCGACATTTGCTTCCACGTTTCATTGCTCTCTACTTCTTTGTTAAACATTTCTTCGGATGCTCCGTGATCTCCTGAAGCTAAGACGAGGATAACATCAGGATCCGCCACGACAACGTCTTCCATGTTAATTGGAGAATACGTATCTTTTGCTTTCAAGACAGTCGTCGCAATGTTCTCTGCACCTAAACGGTCAATCAAACTCCCGACGTACGATTGATTATTCATCACCATGAATGAATCCGATGTTCCAATCATCAGCATCACGCTAGGTAACTCTTTGCCTTCTGCTTCTTTCACCAACTCATGCTCTTTCGCTACGAGTTGATCGAGGACATCGTGCATTTGTTCTTCTTTACCGAAATATGTCCCTAGTGCTGTAAAGCTCAACTTCAAGTCTTCAAATGAATCTGTCGGTAGATAGGCAGTCGGTAGCTCTACCCCTTCCAGTGCTTTATCCAATGTACTGCGAAGCGATTCCGCCCCTAAGATTAAATCGGACTCTAATGTCGTGATCACTTCAAGATCCGGTGCCATGGGTGAACCAATTCTCTCAATCGAATCAAATTCTGTAGGAAGTGGATTCGTCGAAGTCGGTACGCCAACAGGTGTGACGTCGAGTAATTGCAGCATTTCTGCAAGCGGAACAGAAGTCGTGATCAAGCGTTCTGGAACGGTTTCGGGGAACTGTGCAAGAGCTTCCGCCAATTCTTTTTCATCCACTCCATCTGTTAAATCTGCCGCTACTTGCTCTGTATCTTTTACATCTGTTTGAACTTCCTTCTCTTTCTCGGGTGCTTCTTTTGATCCTTCTTTTGTGTCGGCTGAACAAGCCGTCATCACAGCAAGCGCACCAATCAATACCGCGCTAAATATCTTTTTCATGTTTTACTTCCCCCTGATTATGTACTTTCACTGTTCTGTCAGTGTTTTATTGAGAATGATTTTCAATCTCGATGATAATGATAACGTTTCTCATTCTCATCTGTCAACCACTATTTTCAATTAGAGAGCCCAGTATAGTTAATTCCATAAAAAATAGCCGCTTAATCATAGTTGATCAAGCGGCTTTTAATTTTATTTAATTGGTTTTGAACGGCTAAACGTGATTTATAAACTTGTTAACCGGCATGGAAATCTAAGGGACTCCACAAAGAGCTGTTTTCAGTATTCATTGCCATTCAAGTCGATCTACATAACCGCCATGTACATATAGCGAGCCGTACGGTGTTTTATCTGAACGAATTTTTATCCATGGATTTTCAGGCAACTGATCATCTTGAATAATGAGCGGCATGCCCACTTTCGGATAGTAATAAATTTGAAGCGACTCTTTTATTGGCTCATTTCGCACTTTCAAATCAACGTAATTTGTCAATCCAATCTTCAACTGATTCGCCAATTCTTTCCCACCCATCGAACGATCCATTCGATACAGATGCCCTGCGATTTTAGAACCCCAGTATGGATCGGAAGCGTATTTGACGTTTATGCCAACCGATTTATTACCGAAATTTGTACCGTTCGCATACACAGCGTTCGGCGGTAGATAGTTTCTATTCAAGAAAGCATCGACTAGCTCTTGGATATTTTCACTCACCGAAGCAAAGTTATGATTTGATGGATTATCATCTCTTACATACAAACCGAATAAGTTATTATTGTCCAACGCTCGCTCACTGAGACCGTACTGACTTTCATGCTGTGCCAACGCTAAAATATGCATCGCGTTCACATGACTATCTCGTTCAATACGTTTTAACTCTGAACCTAATCCAATCAACTTACTTGTTGTCGTAGCGTCTTTATAAATTATGGAGTTAGGATTAGATTCTTCTAGACTACGTAACTGTTTCATAATATACGCATCCAACTCTTCAGCTGTATAACGCGTCATACTGCGCATCGGCAAGTACTGGAAGTATTGATGGGCCGTGCCAATCAAATCCCCCGCTTCATTATGGAAATGACTGCCGTCCGTGCTGTAATACTTAATTCCTTCTTGCATAAAGCTTGGGGCAGCACCCATTTCATACGATTCGAACGTCTTTTTCCTATGCGAATAAATCGAGTGATAGAGCGAACCTCTTACCACTTTATAGTGTGTGCGATCCGTTACAGTTTGACTCGGTAGCATCGTTGCATTTTGTGGTTTGATGTAAAAGTTTCTTCCTGCCAATTCGACTTTTACAGAAGTCTCTGTTGAGTCAACGTACCTTAATTCCGTGTCTGCTGGGACATAGGTTTCTTGACGTTTTAAATTTTCATTTGCATACAAAATCGTCAATGAACTTCCGCCGTATGCCACAGTCGAGATAAACCCTTTTGGCATATGAACTATCTTATTTTGGAACAGCACGACTTGATGGCTATTCATACTGCTTGCTGCTGCTTCAAAGCTTGGAAACTTTTCCACTATAGTTGTCGTGCCATTGGCTTGTATATTTGCCAAGTCATATGTTATATCCGCTTTAATGGAAAATGTTTTAGTAACCGGCGCTTTTAATGGTTTGCCATCCGTATTATGCACGGCTTGCTTGATATGTAGTGTGTACGTTTCACCACTACGATAATTTCCTGCTGGTGGCGCGATATGTACTTTCTTGTCGGAGTCTGAGTATGTTATTGCATTGGTCTGCGTTACTCCTTTAGAATCCTTGATATAAATTGTGTCTTCGCTGACAGTATGTTTATTTACTGGTTTATTGAACGTGACTATCCACGTCTTGTCCGGATTCTGATCAGGCGAAGGGTCCTGCCAAGTCGCGGCTTCAGTTGATAGCGTCATCGCAAGGGTGATCAGAAAAGCGATGACAGTAGTTGTGATAAGTTTTGACATGGATTTCAAATCTAGTAACCTCCTTTTGGTGTTGATTATACAGGTTCTTACTAGATTTGACATATAGAATTACAGAATTGTTCAATAGTATAAAGAATACGGCACACGCATTCATCGCGTTGAATTAAGCTGATGGTATGTTTAAGGCTAGCCGACTCCATAACAAGAATAAGTCCTTCTGCTGGAATATAATTTTGTTTCCAAAATATATTGTAGGCAGAGGGACTTATTTTTTTCATAATCACATATGTCTACGTATCGATACTTTTAAGCATTCGTTACTAAACCATTGTTTTCTAGTATAGATAGTGCAGGTGTATAGTGTAAGTCCTGTGCTTCTGCAACAGCTTTGTATGTAACATAGCCATTCATAGTATTTAAACCCTTTCGAAGTGTTTCATTGTCCAGAAGGGCTTGTCTACATCCTTTATTGGCAATTTGAAGTGCATAAGGTACAGTCACGTTTGTCAATGCTACTGTAGATGTCTGTGGTACTGCACCAGGCATATTCGCCACTGCATAATGGACAACATCATGTTTTGTATAGATCGGGGCATCGTGTGTAGTTACACGATCTGATGTTTCAAAGATTCCTCCTTGATCGATCGCGATATCTACAAGGACCGATCCAGGTTTCATAGATTGAACCATTTCTTCAGTGACAAGCTTAGGCGCTCTGGCTCCCGGGATCAGTACTGCACCAACCACAAGGTCTGCTGCTTTGACTGATTCTGCTATATTAAATGGATTGGAAACAAGTGTCTGAATGTTATTGCCGAAAATATCATCTAATTGACGTAAACGATCTACTGACAAATCCAGCACTGTCACCTGAGCACCCATCCCGATTGCAACACGTGCAGCATTTGCTCCTGCCTGCCCACCGCCAATTACTACGACTTTCCCTCGAGAAACACCTGGTACCCCAGCTAGCAGAATACCTTTTCCACCTTTCGTTTTTTTAAGATACTGGGCACCAATTTGTGTGGCCATTCTTCCTGCTACTTCGCTCATCGGCGCAAGCAAAGGCAATGATTTATTGGGGAGCTGAACTGTTTCATAAGCAAGTCCTGTTACTTCACTTTCTAAAAGAGCTTTAGTCAACTCCATCTCAGATGCTAAATGTAAGTATGTGAATAGTAGTAACCCTTTACGAAAATAACGATATTCAGAGGCAATTGGTTCCTTTACTTTCATCACCATTTCAGCGCTCCATGCTTCTTCCGCTGTCTGAACGATCTTGGCGCCTGCCTCTTTATATTCCTCGTCTGTAAAACTGGATCCTAAACCAGCTTCTGTTTCAATAAGTACTTCATGGCCAGACGAGCGAAGTGTATACACTCCTGCAGGGGTCATCGCAACACGATTCTCGTTATTTTTAATCTCCTTTGGTACACCAATCAACATACCCATTCCTCCTCGAATCAAATGTATACTATTGTATAGTTTTCAGCACTCTGAGATTTAGTGGTATAAGCCATTCATATTACAAGACGCTACTTACTGTATAGAAGAAGCACCTCTGACTACACATCACAAGTAGACTAGAGGTACTTTAAACACAATTACGAGATTAGCAACCTGTTATTCATTCTCTTTAAATACTTTTTTAATAACGGATACAATGAAGTCTACATCTTCATCTGTACAAGAAAGTGGCGGGCAAAGTGCAAGAACATTGTTAAATCCTTCTACTGTCTCACCATTTCGACCGACAATCAGTCCATTCGCTTTACATTCCCCTATAATTTTCGTGATTCGCGCATTCGTTGCAGGCTCTTTTGTCTTCTTATCTTCAACGAGTTCTATCCCCATCAAGAAACCAATACTTCGAATATCTCCTACATAGGGATGATCCTGTAAGCATGCGAGTTCATCCGATAACCGCTCGCCAAGTTCTGCTGAACGATTGATTAGATCTTCACGTTCCAAAATCTCTAGGTTCTTTAGCGCAACTGCACAAGCAGCCGGGTTTCCGCCAAATGTATTCACATGGCGAAAATGACTGTGATCTTCGCCTGTATCGAACTTTTCATAAATATCTTTGCGGATTGCTGTCACCGATAATGGAAGGTATGCGCTAGTCAAACCTTTCGCCATCGTTACAATATCGGGCTTCACATTGTAATGCTGATGCCCAAATGCTTTTCCAGTACGTCCAAATCCGCAAATCACCTCATCCATGATCAATAGGACTCCGTGACGAGTACAGATTTCTTGGACTTTCTCTAAGTACACCGGATGTGGAATCAAGATTCCCCCTCCTGTAATGAGCGGCTCCATAATAATCCCCGCGATTGTATCCTTTTGTTCCCAAATAATTTTCTCTTCAAGCTCTAAAGCACGCTGAATATTATAATCTTCCACTGAGATCCCTTCAGGTTTTCGATAATTATCTGGGGGTGCGACATGTAAGAATCCAGGTACTAGCGGCTCATACTTGTATTTTCGTAAAGCCTGCCCCGTAGCGGACAACGCTCCCATTGAGCTGCCATGATACGCACGATAACGGGAGAGGAATTTATATCTGGAAGGTTCTCCATTTTGTTGGTGATACTGGCGTATAAGCTTGAACGCTACTTCATTTGCATCCGATCCGCTATTTGAATAGAAGATTTTATAATCGTCTCCTAGCATTTCATTTAACTTGGCAGCCAATTCAATTGCCGGTTTATGGCTTTGTGTCATGGGTACATAAGCAAGCTTTTTCAGTTGCTCATATGCTACTTTTGCTATTTCTTCTCTTCCATAGCCCACATTGACACACCATAGCCCTGACATACCATCTAAATACCGATTACCTTCATGATCTGTAATCCAGGCATTTTCTCCACTTTCGATAATCATCGGAGGATTTTTTTCATTGTATGCTGAAATATGAGGCCAAACTTTATCTCGATTTTGTTCTATTAATGACCCTTTATTCTGATCTTGTTCACGTAAAGTTTTCAATAGCGTTGCCTCCCCATTTATCAATATTCATGACGTGCAGTCAACATTTTCTTACGTGTGTAAAATTCGATACCATCACGGCCGTTTGCATGCAAATCACCATAAAATGACTTCTTATAGCCGGAGAATGGGAAGAACGCCATAGGTGCTGGTACGCCTAGATTTATACCAAGCATTCCTGCATCAATTTCTTCTCTGAATTGACGAATTGCCTTCGAGCTATCTGTATATAAACATGCACCATTTGCAAAGTCTGATTGATTTGTAAGCTCAATCGCTTCATCTAATGTTTCTACTCTGATGATCGAAAGTACAGGTGCGAATATTTCTTCTTTCCAAATTCGCATTTCTGTTGTAACCCCTTCAAAAATTGTAGGCCCTACGAAATAGCCCCCTTCTGAAGTAGATTGATCTCCTCGGCCGTCACGTACAAGAGTTGCCCCCTCTTCAATCCCCGCCTTGATATAAGAAAGTGTTTTGTCTTTATGGGAATCTCGAATGACAGGTCCAAGGAATACTCCCTCTTCTAATCCGTTTCCAATTGTCATATTATTTGCTTCTTCAACTAAACGCTCCACAAGCGGGTCAGCAATATCTCCAACGGCAACTACAACTGCAGCAGCCATACATCTTTCGCCGGCAGAACCAAATGCTGCATTGGTAATATTAGTGACTGTTAAATCTAAGTCTGCATCCGGCATAACTATCGAATGATTCTTTGCACCTGCTAGTGCTTGAACTCTTTTACCATGAGCGGTCCCTGTTTTATATACATACTCTGCTACCGGCTGTGACCCAACAAACGATACTGCAGGGATATCTGGATGACTTAAGATTCCGTTCACGATATCATGTGCGCCATGAACGATATTGAACACTCCATCGGGTAGTCCAGCTTCAGTTAATAGCTCCGCTAATCTATTCGCCAGGAGTGGTGTACGCTCTGAAGGTTTTAAAATAAATGTATTTCCTGCTGCAATGGCAAGCGGGAACATCCAACAAGGGACCATCATTGGGAAGTTAAAAGGCGTGATCCCTCCAACAACTCCTAAAGGATAGCGATACATACCCGATTCGATGTTTGTCGCAATATCAGGCAGTTGGTACCCCATCATCAAGGTTGGCGCTCCTGAAGCAAATTCCACACACTCAATTCCGCGTAGAACTTCGCCATAAGCCTCTGTATAGTTTTTTCCATTTTCTATAGTAATTAGTTGTGCTAGCTCATCCCAATGAGCAATCAAAAGCTGTTGATATTTAAATAGGATACGAGCTCTTTGCGGCACAGCAGTTTTCTTCCATGTAGAAAACGCTTTTTTCGCTGCATTTACTGCAACTTGTAGATCCTCTTCAGTTGAAATAGGTACTTCTGCAATAATCTCGCCTGTAGCTGGATTTGGCACCTCTTCATATTTATCAGTGAGTGATTTTACCCATTGTCCATTTATAAAATTAGAAAGCGTTTTCTTTTCTACTACTATCGTATTCATTTTCCATCCTCCTATTCATCTAATCTTGCTTTACAACAAGACTTGAGCTAAACTACTTTCTATAGTTTAACAATTATTCTAAATAGTTTCATTTTACATTGTGTAACATCGTACTGAAAATCTTTTCACGTTATGGAGGTCTAATATATATGAATGAACTTTCGTTGACCGTTAAAGATGTCTTGGCTCGTGAAACGTTCAAACACGCCAAAGTCATAGCTGGACGTAATGGACTGGATCGACAAGTTAGATGGTCACATGTATTAGAGGTTAGTGAATTTAGTTCACTTGTCAACGGTGGTGAAATTATTTTAACGACAGGCATTCATCTACAACTCGATAGCGCGACACAGGTAAAGTATATAAAGCAGTTAATCGAACTGGATGTTGCCTGCCTTTGTGTTGAAATGGGGTATTATGTTAGTGAAATTCAGCAAGACATTATTACACTCGCTGATGCACAGCAATTTCCTATTGTCGTGTTTGAAAAAGCGGTGAAATTCGTTGATATTTCACAAGATTTACATACAGTGATCATTAATCGCCATTATGAAATGTTGACTAAGTTAGATACATTATCGAGAAGGTTTAATCAGTTAAGTTTAATGCCAAACGGAATTTTGAAGATTCTTCACGAATTACACTCCTTGTTCAACCAACATGTCTTGTTTATATCCGATGAAGCAAAATCTTATTATTACCCCCTTGAATCCACTTCATGGAAACATAGTATAAAGGAATTTCTTAGGGAAAAGCCTACGCAAAAGCTAGATCAGAATATCTATATAATCGATGACCAGCCATTTGCCTTGTTCTCTATCAACGGTTTAGGCCAGGCTCTTGGCTATTTATGCCTTCACCTTCCACAGGAAACGGCCGATGAGTTCGCTTTTTTAATTTTGGATAGAGCTTCTCTTGCGATTGCACAAATATTGCTTAGAAATCGTACAATTCAAGAGAGAAATCAATTTAATGAAGATGAATTCGTGCGCAACTTACTACATGGACGGCCTGTAGAACTAGAAGACATCCAATCCTATTTACCAACGAAAAGCCCGAATACTCATTACAGAATCTTCGTCATTCAGTTGGACACGTATGAATCCACTTTAGATGAGAACAGTTGGGAAGAAATCCGTTTACAACAATCTATGATGATCCGTTCCGTCTTTAAACGACATAGTTTCTTTCCGGCTATCTCCGTAACTAGAAATGAAATTACGATTATTGCATCGTTTATCGCTTCAGGGAAACATGTAAAAGACATGAATCATTTCACTCAAGTAGCCGAACAGTTAACTGGCATGGACGATAACACTTTCTTTAACGAACGTGAATATAAATTTGGTATTAGTTTAGTTCACCATAACCATTCACAAATCAAGGAAGGATATAAAGAAGCAAAACGAGTAGCGGAACTCAAGCAAAAGTTTGCATTTGAGAGTAATTTTTATGATGACTTAGGGATTTATAGACTGTTACTTCTACTCAACGAACAAGGAGACCTTGAACACTATGTAGACGATTATCTTCAAGATATTATAGATTATGATAAAAAGACCGATGGCAACTTATTCGAGACGCTCCGTATTTATCTTGAGTGTGGTGGTTCCAAAAAAGAAACCGCAGATCGTCTATTTATCGTAAGACAAACACTGTATCACCGACTGGAAAAGATTGAATCTATAATGGGGGAGAACTTTATGTCTCCACCAAATAGGATTGCACTCGAAGTAGCCATTATGGCCAAAAAAGTTTTAGTTTAAATGTCATCTCTTCCTGCATACAGCCACTGCTCGCCTGCATTTCGCGAATAGTGGCTGTATACGATTACATATTTCACATTGACCACCGTGGAATCCTGTTATAACGGATGATAGCTTCCGCTAATCGCATCCACTATGAGCTGCCCTGATTTCTCATTATCCATCTTGAAATCCGTTAACCAAAAAGGACGGTAAAAGAGATTCCTATGAACTTCTGTGATTTTAGGCATCGTGACAAACTTGGCTTTTGAAGAAGCATTGTCAAAAATAAACCTTTCAGCCATATCGATCGCTTCTTCTTCTCTAATCATAATCTCAGGGAAACGACCAACTTCCACTTTCATTCTAGAAAAGTTTGGCCGAACATCCACTAACGCCCCTTTTCCACCGAGTCCATCTATTGTACAAGCTGCTTTCCCCTTAAACTTTAATAAGCTTTTAGCACTCACTTGATATTCAAAAAAGTAATATGGGTAGTAAATAATATCTTGGATTTGAAAATACGTTTCTTTTTCGTATTGCTGCAATCCTTGCAATACCTCTTCTTTAGTAAACTCGATGTCTTGTAGTAATATAGCGCTCATAAGTACCTACTCCTGTAAGTTATTTATTATCTGCCAAAAACTTAGATACATTGCTAGCTTCGGGAGCCAAATCGCGTGTAATGTTACGGTCAAACTCTTTTGAAAATACACGTTTGCGTCTGGACTGTTCGAACGCTTCCAGTATTTCATCTGATGGTTTACGACCAAATCGACTTCCGATGATCATACCTAACAGTGACACTATTAAACCTGCCAAGAATGGATGAAGTCCTGTAGACGTTTCTAACCCCATGGAAGTCCAAATGATATTCGTTGAAGCTCCGCCGATCATCGCGCATAAGCAACCGATATAATTGGCCTTTTTAGAGTAAACAGAGGCAACATAAGGAACTAAAAAAGCATTTCCTAATGTACCGAAAGCGAACAGCACCAATGCAAACACGGAAGGTGGCTCATAAATGGCTACGATAACTCCTACAATCCCTCCCATTAAAATGCATAATCTCGAAACCAGAATCATCGTCTTGGGGGTAGCATCTTTGTTAATAAAACGTTGATAGACGTCACGCGAAAGAATAGAGCCTGCCTGCATCAAAATAGAGTCTGCAGTGGACATTACCGCTGACATAATAGCTGAGAGTAATAGTGCCGCAAAGATTCCTGGGAATAACGTATAAGCTAGTTCTGTAATAATCATTTCCGGGTCAGCAATTGTGGGTAGTAAGATAATACCAATCATTCCTAGAATGTACGGTACAAAGATAAAGAATTGATTCCATATAGCACTGATCATGACAGCACCTTTTACTGTTTTTGTACTTTTCATCGACATATGGCGAACTACTACATGTGGAAGTCCCATATATCCAATAGAGTAAATGAGTATTGCACCGAGCACCATTCCCCATTGACCATAGTAGGCTAGGTCTTTACCCCAGATACTCAAATACGTGGGATCTATAGCTTTCAGCGCAACGTTCAACCCAGTGATTCCGCCTACATGGAAATACGCGAGAATACCGATCCCTACGACACCAAGTACCATGATTAAGCCTTGTACAAAAGAAGTGTATGCAACAGCTAGATATCCACCTGCCACAGTATAGATAATAATGACGCTAATCCCGATAATCAGAGATAGTTCATAAGTAAAACCTGTCAGTGTAGACATTGCCTTACCAGCCGCAATAAACTGAGCACATACGTATCCAAATAAAAAGACAATGGAAATGATCGAACCTACCACTCGAACACTTGGACTTTCAAAACGTTTTTCTAAGTATTCAATTGGTGAAAGCGCTCCCAATATTTCAGACATTCTTCTCATTCGCTTACCTAAAACGGACAGGTTAATAATCGATCCACCTGCATCTCCAATAGCGTACCAAATGGCATACCAGCCATATTTAAAGGCCATAGCCGGAGCTCCCATAAACATGAATCCACTCATAGCTGTAGTTTGCATCGTCATTGCAGTGACGGCCGGACCGAGAGATCGACCACCGAGTAAGTACTGTTCTGTAGAGGCTGACGATCTTCGTGAAAACCACAAGCCAATCGTTAATAGAATCCCTAAGTATACAATGAAAATTATCCCATCAATGCTCATTGAATGCCCCCCCTATCCCAACTACTGATTTTGATTCTGTTCTTTTTCCATCTTCTCTTCCATATCATCGTCTCTTTTCATTTTAAAGTAGATAATGGTTGCTAACCCTACCCATATGAAAGGCCATGGAACAAACCACCAAAATGTTTCTACAGGAAACCCAAGCATGTATTCACCTCCCGCTTCAAAATAGTTTCACCATTCTAAACCTTTGACATAGTATAGTTATAATTGGACAATCATACATTGGACACATTGTTATTTAGTGCCATAAACCTTTGGTCACTATGTCTTGCATATCATTTACTACGAAATGGTCTATGCTAGAGAATTACTTACGAACGTAGAGTGTGTGTTACATCATTGTGCAACATGTGCCTAATCACGCCTATAAAGACATAAGAATTTGTATCCAGTAGAATTCCTCCATAATAAAAGCCATCCGAAAAAATTCGAATGGCTATCTTTGCTGTATGCTACTATATAAAGTTGCTTACTTCTGATAACTAGCCTGTTTTTCGTACTCTATTCTTCCATCGATCATCGTTAGTTCTACAGTTACATCTTTAATACTCTCACTACCTACTGATAGGATACTTTGATCCAACACAACCAAATCAGCTAATTTACCAACTCCGATACTGCCTTTTTGTTTTTCATCAAAACTTGCATAGGCACCCATGTATGTATAGGCTTTAATGGCATCAAGCACACTCACTCTCTGACAAATTCCTACATCATGGCCTGAAACAGTTTTTCTATTCACAGCCGCATGAATACCGAGAAGAGGATTATGGTCTACTACAGGCGTGTCAGAGGCAAATGCAAAAGGTATTCCCTTTTCTAAGTAATCATTTGCTGGATACATCACATTTACGCGATCACCGTAATATTCGAGATAAGCATCACCATTCACATACATGAAAGCGGGGTTAGGAATGACTACAACTCCTAATTCCTTCATCCGTTCCTGAAGATCTATACTAGCTATTCCACCGTGCTCAATACGATGCCGGTGATCTATTCGCGGATGTTTCTCTAGCGCCTCTTCGATACAATTCAACACCATTTCAATCGCTCGATCACCTTGTGCATGCGCAGTGATTTGGTATCCTTTGCTGTGAGCTTCCCCTAGAACTTCATTCATTCTTTCCTGGTCGTAATATAGTATGCCTGTATCTTTCGGGTCACTATTATATGGTTCTCTTGTGGCTAAAGTAGGTCCTGTACTGCTGCCATCTGTAAAGAGTTTAGCCGGTCCAATTTTAAACCATTCATCGCCATCTCCAGTAACCACGCCTTCATCGATCATATGCCGAACGAATGACTCAGAATCCGTCAATGATCCAATGAGAGCATAGACACGGTTTTTCACATCACCTGAGTCTATACTTTTTTTCATCATCTTTAAAATATCTGGACCCCACCCGTAACTGCCGGCATCATGCAAACTCGTTATGCCAGACTCCACAAATATCTGAGATGCTAGTTTTAGTCCTTTTTCAATTTCCTCTGCACTATAGTCTGCTATAGTAAATAATTGCATATGTGCATTCTCAATCATTTTCCCTGTTAATTCTCCATTTGAATCACGCTCTATCTCACCGCCAGCAGGATTATCAGACTCCTTTGTGAAACCTGCTAGTTCCAATGCTTTGCTATTCGCGATAGATGTATGATTACAAACCCGAATAATAACGATCGGATGTTCAGTAGATATAGCGTCAAGCTCTTGTATTGTAGGGAAACGTTTTTGCCTAACAGCGTTTTCATTAAATCCCGTAACCCGGATCCACTCTCCTTCAGTAGTATGTTCCGCTCTCGTTTTCATTTCCTCATACAACATTTCCAACGAATCGATTTTAAGACTTGCAC
The DNA here is from genome assembly GCF_002743175.1 of Sporosarcina sp. P20a. Classification (NCBI taxonomy): domain Bacteria; kingdom Bacillati; phylum Bacillota; class Bacilli; order Caryophanales; family Caryophanaceae; genus Sporosarcina; species Sporosarcina sp. P20a. Next base: position 64,975 of record NZ_PDYT01000010.1, on the reverse strand, counting down.
AGTTAATACCGAGCAAGTTCGTTCCATAAATAGTTAAATGTAAGTGCGGATCTATGAAACCTGGAAGAAGCGACTTTCCTTCCAGGTCGATTACTTTAGTGTTTTCTCCAATAAACCCGCTAACTTCTTCTTTCTGTCCGACTCCGATGATCGTATGATCTTTTATTGCTACTGCTTCCATGATGGAAGAATCCTGATCGACTGTGATAACTTCTCCATTAGTAAATACGATATCTGCATGCACGATAGATCACCTCTCTGTACTAAATTATAAAAGTATGGATCAGCTACGAATATAAACGTCTTCTTCCTCGCTTCTCTCTGATTTTGTCAGCAAACTTACTACAATCATGATAATAACATTCACAATCAGTCCAATAATTCCTGCGTGGATACCGAATGGCGTGGAGTCTGCAACTAGTTGGAAATAGAAATTCAATATCGCTCCCACTACCAATCCACTGATCACTCCTTTTGCCGTTGCTCCCCGCCAATACAAGGCACTGTAAACTCCCGGAGCAAATTGTACAATCGCTCCATAAGCACCTAAGAGTAAGACAATTAATCCTTGCCCTCCGAAAATGGTGATAATATAAGCCAATCCTCCGATGACGAATACACCTATACGCATAATCTTTAAAACGGTCTTATCGGATAGATCTTTGAAAATTGTACGAATCACACCGTCCGTTGTTTCCAAGGTTGCGTTATGTGTAATCGCATCAGCAGATGACATGGCAGCCGCTAGTGCACCTGCACCAACTAGCCCATACACCCAACCTGGTAGATTCATGACAGTAGTGATCAAGAATGGGAGTATCTGATCCGCACTTTCAATCAAATTCGCATCTACAATTCCTTTTGCTGCAAATCCAACTAGCAATAAAGGTATTAAGAATAGCGCGAATATCGGATAAACCAAAACTGTTTTCTTAATGACTTTAGGGCTGGACGCATATGACTTTGTAAATAGATGTGGCCACATCAAGAATCCAATTACAGATACTAAAATAGTCGTTGTAAATGGTATCGTCCCCATCGTAGATCCTTCTTTTCCTATCTGTAAGAATCCAGGGCTTTCTGCAGCTATATTCGTAAACATGACTCCCACTGAGTCGTGTAACTGATTCACTATCGCTATCCCTACAACCCATGAAATAATGATCATGAGTAACCCTTGGAACACGTCAGACCAAGCCGCAGCTCGTAGTCCTCCTGTTGCCACATAGACAACAACAATTCCGTACGCAAGTAAAGCTCCGAGCCAAAAAGGAATTCTACCCTCTGTCATAATATTAAAAATGTGTGCCATCCCTGTTAACTGGGTAGCTAAATATTGAATAGAAGCTAATAATGCAAGTAAACCAACTATTATTCCGAGAGTCTTACTTCTATAACGTATTCTAAAGAATGAAGATAACGTGTAAAGATTGAACTTCTTTCCAATCTTCGAAATTTTAGGTCCGATAATATACCAAGGTAGTATCGCAAATGCTGTATAGATAATAATATAAAAAGCAGGTGCTCCTTTTTCATAAGCCCAACCAGGTGCGCCCAAAAATGAGAAAGCACTAAATACAGCTCCCCCCATCAAGAACCACATGACGATTAATCCCAATTTACCTCCTGCAACAGCAAATTCATCTAGGGAACTGGAATCCTGACCTTTCCCCGCCCATACTCCAACAACCAAGGCAATTACTAAATAACCAATCATAATAATTAATGCAATTAGCCAATGCTCCATCATTCATCACCTTCTTCTAACTTATGGTCTGGATCAAATCTATACAAAATTATAACCGCTAAAAATGTTAGTAAAATGATTAGAATGATATAGAAAAATGAAAAAGGTAGTCCCATAATGATAGGAGTTGCTCGGTTTGCTAGCTCGAATAAAGGAAATATTAACAATAAAAAAGGAATAGTAACGATCACTATATAAATCGTATTGAACTTCTTTTTGCTCATCCAATCCCTCCATTAACTATATTCTTTTTAATTTATTACGTTTGACAAGCCATTCTATAAACAGTCTTATAGAGTAGCTCCACTCCTAGTGCAATATCCTCTGGTGAACTATATTCTTTCGGATTATGGCTAATACCATCCTTTGAACGGACAAATATCATTCCGTAGTCACACACATAGGACATTTCAAGCGAGTCATGAAAAGGACCACTCATTAATTCTGGAGGAGTTAAATTCATTTCCGCACTTTCTTCTCTCATAATCTGCATAATATTTTCATTACAAAATCTAGGTTCATTTCGCGTATCTTCACTGACTTTATAAGACAAGCTATGTTCAACTGCAATTTTTTCTAGCTCTTGAAGGAATACTTGTTCAATCTGATCCCGTCGAATTTCATTAATATCCCGCAAATCAACTGTAAAAGTGACTTTTTCAGGAATGATATTGCGAGAGTCGGGAAATACTTGCAAACTCCCCACTGTACTGACTGTTGGTGCTCCGGAAACCTCTTTGGCTAACTCATTTAGCTTTACAATGACTTTAGCGGCACCTACTAAAGCATCTTGACGCATTGGCATCGGCACAGATCCAGCGTGACCAGCTAAGCCTTCCATTTCAACAGTCAACCATAATGGACCAGAGATACCCGTAACAATTCCAACAGGTTCATCTTTGGCTTCCAATACAGGTCCCTGTTCAATATGAAGCTCTAAAAATGCTGCTATTGTAGAAGGGTCAATAAGTGATTCTTGAAACTTTGAAGGGTCACAACCAAATTCAATGAGCGCCTCACGCCTTGTCATTCCACTCTTATCACTACGTTCGAGCTCTCCCTCCTCTAATTTACCTAACATGCCTCTTACACCAAACAAGCCTTTATTGAATCGTGATCCTTCCTCATCAGCAAAGGCATATATAACAATAGGTATTTCAGGCTTTATTCCCTTATCGTGCAGCGTTTCCAATACTTCAATCGCCCCGATTACTCCAAGCGCCCCATCGTATCTACCACCATAAGGTTGCGAATCGATATGTGAACCAATTACTAAGGCCGGCGAATCGTTCGCTATCCCATCCATTCTCCCGATTAAGTTTCCAAAATGGTCTATTTCCGTCTTTAAACCGATTTGATCCATATACTTTTTCACATGTAACACAGCTTCTTTATCTTCAGGTGAGTGTGCAAGTCTGGAGACTCCAGTGGAACCAATTTTCCCTATTCTTCCTAAAACTTGTAGATTATCATTTAATCTACCTGCATGAATCGAATATGTTAACGCTTTCATTTATACACTCCTCTTTGAATTAAAAACTTTCCGTTACTAAGTATACATGCAATTGTCACAATTTTCATTATACTAAATGTAAAGTTATTGCATAGATACACAAACAGACAGTCTAATATAATTTAAATACCACATGAGAACAGACCAGCGTAGTAACCTCGCTTCCTCTTTTAAATAAAGTCCAAGCGTTTACATTCTATGCATATGATAATAACTTGTACTTTATACAATAATGTCTGTCATACGAAGCTGTTGGATGTGAGTCAACTACTCTATTACATGGGGTATCCGCTCTATCGGGGGCCGCATACGCTCTATTACACGCGCTATCCGCTCAATAGTGGGCCGCATACGCTCTATCACACGGGATGTCCGCTCTATAGTGGGCCGTAAACGCTCTATCATGTCGGATATCCGCTCAATGGTAGACTGCAAACGCTCTATCATGCCGGCTATCCACTCTATAGTGTCAACCGCCATGTAACATGGGACATCCGCTCTATAGTGGGTCGTAACCGCTCTATTACACCGGCTATCCGCTCTATAATGGCCCGCAATCGCTCTATCACGCCAGCTATCCGCTCTATAGCAGTCCACAACCGCTCATTGACACGCCATATCCGCTCAATCCCCCCGCCTCACTCCCTCCATAAATCAAAAAAAGCCCCCCAGCCAAAAAATCTGGCCAGAGAGCTTCCCTCAAACTAAAACTCACACTTACTCTTTAATTAACTCTAAATCAACCGGAATATCCGCGTCTACCTCTTCACCGTTCAACAGAGCAACCGCTGCTTCCATTGCCTTGACTCCAATCTCCTCGGGCTTCTGGGCAATCGTTGCGGACAATTTTCCATCTTTGACAGATGCTACAGCGTCGTCTGTTGCATCGAATCCAATGACGATAATATCCTTACCAGCTGACTGAATCGCTTCTAAAGCGCCCAACGCCATCTCATCATTATGCGCGAATATGCCTTGGATGTCTGGGTTAGCTTGTAAAATGTTTTCCATTACCGTCAAACCTTCTGCACGGTTAAAGTTCGCTGTTTGTTTCGCTACAATATTCACTTTGCCGTCAACCGCTTCGTTAAAGCCGGCTCCACGGTCACGTGCTGCGGATGAACCTGCGATCCCTTCAAGCTCTGCCACTTGTGGGTTATCTTCGCCAAGCAACTCGATCATGTATTCCCCAGCTAACACGCCGCCTGCTTTATTATCTGAAGCAATATGGGAAACCACTTCTCCACCTTCTGCTCTGCGGTCTACTGTGATGACAGGAATGTTGGAACTGTTTGCTGATTCTACTGCAGATACAACCGCTTCAGAATCCGTCGGGTTAATGATCAATAAATCTACACCTTGTTGAATTAAATCTTCTACGTCACTTGCTTGTTTAGACGCATCATCTTGTGCATCAACTACGATGACTTCTGATCCAGACTCTTTCGCCTGTTCTTTTACACCTTCACTCAACGTTACGAAGAATGGATTGTTTAGCGTCGATACCGAAAGCCCAACTTTATACGCTTTTTCGCCTTCATTTCCAGTCTCGCCTTTTTCATCTGATGAAGATTTGGAACCGGGTTGTTCTAAAGAACATGCGGCCAAAACGAGCACGACGGCCATAAGTAGTAACCATTTGATATTTTTCATACAATTCACATCTCCTTATGCGGTTTTTTTGCGATCTAAGAGTACTGCGATTAATATAACTGCGCCCTTTACAACCTGTTGGAAGAAAGAGGATACGCCTATCAAATTCAACCCATTATTCAAGACACCAATAATCAATGCACCAATTAATGTACCGACAATCCAACCGCGACCGCCAGTTAAGCTTGTCCCGCCAAGTACAACGGCAGCAATTGCATCGAGTTCAAACATATTACCTGCTGTTGGCTGTGCGGAGTTTAGGCGTGATGTCAAAATTAATGACGCAATTGCCGTTAGACCGCCTGCCAATGAATAGACATAAATCTTCACTCGATCGACATTAATTCCAGATAGACGTGACGCTTCTTCATTTCCACCGATTGCGTACACACGGCGTCCGAATGTCGTTTTCTTCAATATAAAGTACAGCACTGCAAAGGAGATCGCCATCGTGATGACAGGAACCGGAATACCGAAAATATATCCTTTACCGAGCATTTGGAATGTGAATGAATCGCCAAGTCCTGAAATCGGACGTCCTTCAGTATAGACTAAAGTCAATCCACGGAAAATCGTCATCGTCGCAAGTGTCGCGATAAATGGTGCGACCTTCCCTTTCGCAATGATCAATCCGTTGATTGCACCGAGCAGCACACCTAGTAATACGCCAAGTAGCATGGCTAAAATTGGATCCATACCGCCTGACATCATACCCGCTGTCACGGCACCGGTTAATGCGAGAATCGATCCAACTGATAAATCAATTCCACCGGTTAAAATAACAAACGTCATCCCGAACGCAATCAATGCGTTAATGGACACTTGACGCAATACGTTGAACAAGTTGTTCAGCGTTAAAAAACTTGGACTCATAACGGAAATAATGACGACGATCAATAATAATCCAATGAACGGTCCTAATTTCTGTAATGACGATTTCATATTAGTCTTGGACAACTTTGTCACCTCCTGTTGCAAAATGCATAATTCGTTCTTGTGTCATTTCTTCTTTCGGTAAATCTGCCTTCAACTGGCCTTCGTGCATGACGAGCACACGGTCTGCCATCCCGATTACTTCCGGTAGTTCGGATGAAATCATTACAATCGCAACTCCACGCTCAGCCAATTCATTGATGATGCTGTAAATCTCTTTCTTCGCTCCAACGTCGACGCCTCTTGTCGGTTCATCCAAAAACAGAATATCTGGCTCAATACCAAGCCATTTCGCGATGACTACCTTTTGCTGGTTACCACCACTCAACGACTTGACGATTTGTTCAGGTCCAGACGTGCGAACACCGAGACGTTTAGACATCGTGTCATACAGGTGATTTTCTTTCGTTCGTTGAATAACTCCCGAATTTGAAATTCGATTGAAGTTCGTCAGGCACATATTTTCCCGAACCGAAAATTCGAGAATCAACCCTTCAGATTTCCGGTCTTCCGTAACGTATCCAATCCCAAGCTTCTTCGCCTGCAAAGGATTCGTAATAACCACTTGCTCCCCGTCAATGAAAACCTTTCCCGCAGTCGGTTTCTTAAAGCCGAAAATCGATTGAATCACTTCAGTACGGCCAGCACCCATTAAGCCGGCAATACCGACGATTTCACCTTTTCGCACTTCAAACGACACATCTTCAAAATATTCATTGCGTGAGAGACTTTCTACTTTCAATTTCACATCGCCTATTTCACACGCACGTGCTGGGAATCGTTCGCCCAATTCACGTCCGACCATCATCTGCACGATTTCATCAAACGTCGTATCTTTTATATTCCGCACACCAACGTATTGACCATCTCGTAGAATGGTAATGCGGTCGCACATCGCGAAAATTTCTTCCATTCGGTGCGAAATATACACGAATGAAACGCCTTCAGCTTGCAACGCGCGAACAGTTTTAAATAACGTTTCGATTTCACGATCTGTCAGTGCTGCAGTCGGCTCATCCATCACAATTAGTTCGGCATTAGAAGAAACCGCCTTCGCAATCTCAATAATCTGCTGTTTACCGACAGATAATTCACGCGTGATGGTACGCGCATCAACATGCAAGCCTAACTTCGATAGAATCTCTTCCGCTCGACGATTCATTTCCTTCGTCTTCAAAATCCCGGTTTTCCCGAAAGTCTTTTCTTTCCCTAAATAAAAGTTCTCCGCAACTGTCAAGTCAGGTAAAATATTGAGCTCTTGGTGAATAACCGCAATGCCCGCAGCCTCGGCTTCTTTGGCATTCTTGAACTCTACTTTCTTACCTTTGACCGAAATCTCCCCTGAATCACGCGTATAGATCCCTGTCAAAATCTTCATCATCGTAGATTTCCCCGCACCGTTCTCTCCCATGAGCGCATGGATTTCACCTTTGACTACAGTAAACTCCACATTGTCGAGTACTTTATTTCCATTGAAACTTTTCGATATCCCGCTCATCGCAATCATCTCTGTACACCCACTTTCAGAATATGACGCCTGACTGGACGATAATATTGGCATAAGGTGTCGACTCTCCTGTACGAATAATAACTTTCGATTGTCTTGATTGTTCTTTTAATTGATCATGTGTCAGCTCATCTATCGGACATTCTAGTTGTGTAATTTCATTATAGACTGTAGGGTTCTCTACTTTTATTTCGCCTGCAATATATACTTTTTCTGCTTGAAAGTCTTTCAGTAGTTCCAATAAAATTTCCGTGAATCCTGGTTTTCCAAGCGTATACGAAAGATCGATACATGGAATACCTTCAGGAATCGGCAGACCGCAATCTGCAATCGTTAATTGATCGGTGTGACCCATTTTAGCCAACACGGCCGCAATATCGCGATTGATCATGCCATGCTTTTTCATCGACTTTCCTCCAAACGCGCTTCCACTTCTTCAAATGAAGGCATACCACCTTGTGCACCGAACTTTTCCACAGAAAGTGAAGCCGCCGCATTGGCAAAACGAACCGCTTGTTCCAGTTCCATTCCCGCTACTATTCCATGTGCAAGAGCTCCGTTAAACGTATCACCTGCGCCTGTTGTATCCACGACATTTGTCTTAAAGCTTTCTACGATGACATGCTTTTCTCCATCAAAGAATCGCGCCCCGTCATCACCTAACGTGATAATTAAACGGTTCGGATACTTCTCTAATGCACTCACCATATCCATGCCGAAGATTTGTTCACATTCCGTTTCATTCGGCGTTAAATACGTAATTGAAGGCATCATATCGAGCTCGAATCCACGCGCTGGAGCAGGATTCAACATCACCGGAACGCCAATCGCTTGGCACTTCGCTAATGTATAAACAACAGTAGGAATCGGAATTTCTAATTGAAGCATCACCAAGTCACTGCGCTTGATAAGGTCTTCTATTTCGTCAATATGAGACGGCATCAACAATGAGTTAGCACCTGGTACGACAATAATCCGATTATCCCCTTCCGACAGCAAAATATTTGCGATGCCAGAAGCTCCGTCTACAGTAGCTACACCGGTGACGCCAACTGTATTCTGTTGAAGGTTATTCACAATACTCGTACCGAATAAATCATTTCCTACACACGCAACCATATGTGTTTCACTGCCAAGTCGCGCCGCAGCAATTGCCTGATTCGCACCTTTTCCACCTGGCACTGTATCGAATACATTTCCAAGAACCGTCTCGCCCTGGTCTGGGAAATTCTCCGTGCCAACTACCAAATCCATATTGGCACTGCCAATCACCGTTATCATCATGCTTCACTCCTTGTTGTTTGGCGAATGAGCAACTCTGCCGGAATCAATACTTCACGCTCCGTCAACTCTTGCCCTTCAATTAATTTAATAAGCATCCTCGCTGCCATCGCACCGATTCTATACAAGTCCTGCGCTACCGTCGTCAAACCTGGTGTTAATTGGCTCGCCAACATCGTACCGTCATACCCAACGATTTGAAGCTGACTCGGTACATGAATCCCCGCTGAATACGCAGCTTTCATAGCGCCAGCTGCCGTCACGTCACTGCTCGCAAAAATTCCGTCAATCGGCACTTCTTGCAACACCTTCTTCACCATCGTCTCCGCTACATCAAACTGGAATGGACATTCAATAATATGTGTTTCTATGTTCTTCCCCTTCACCGCATCATTGAACCCAGCAAATCGATCATCTGCAGGACCTAATCCTGAAGGCCCCCGCATACAAAGAATGTTTTTACAGCCGCTATCCAATAAATGCTGCGTTCCAATACGAGCACCTTCGCGGTTATCCGTTGCAATATACGGTATCGACGAATGAATTCTTCGGTCAATCGCGACAATCGGAATATCCAAGCCCATATAATGATCCGCTTCTACATGACTCGACGCAACAATAAACCCCGCCACATATTTCTGTTGCAGAGTCTTTACATAATTAATTTCCTTTTCAAGATTTTCATCTGAGTTGCACAATATCACCGTGTATCCATACACTAGCGCAACATCCTCGATCGCACGCGCCAGTTCCGGGAAAAACGGATTGACGATATCCGGAACAATCAAACCAATAAAAGTAGATTGTTTCGTACTAAGAGAACGGGCAATCATACTAGGCTGGTAGTTCAACTCATCCACCGCCTTAGCAATCACCCGTTTCGCCTCTTCACTTATGTATCCTTTATTATTTAAATAGCGTGAAACAGTCGCTACCGAAACACCAGCAGCCTTAGCCACATCCCGTATATTTGCCAACTATTTCACCTACATTCTGTTCTATGTGGTACCGGTTACACATAATGATAACAGACTGGGTTTTTTAGTGTCAATAGTGAAGTGGTTTTGCGTGGGAGCGGGGTTTATTGAGTGAATATTGGGTTAGATGGTGGGGTTGTCTGGGGTGGGATTGAGCGCTTCTGGATAGGCATTGAGCGGATGGCGTGGGCTATAGAGCACTTGAGCCAACACATTGAGCGGTCGCGGACTTGGATTGAGCGGATGGCGCGGGCTATAGAGCGCTTAGGCCAACACATTGAGCGACCGCGGACTTAGATTGAGCGGGTAGCGCGGGCTATAGAGCACTTGAACCCACACTTTGAGCAGCCGCGGACTTGCATTGAGCGGGTAGCGCGGGCTATAGAGCGCTTAAGCCAACACATTGAGCGACCGCGGACTTAGATTGAGCGGATGGCGCGGTCTATTGAGCACTTAAACCAACACATTGAGCGGCCGCGGATTTGGATTGAGCGGGTGGCGCGGGCTATAGGGCACTTAAGCCGACACATTGAGCGCTCGCGGCCTTGCTTTGAGCGTGATGGCGCGGGCTATAGAGCACTTGAACCTACACATTGAGCGGCCGCGGACCTGGATTGAGCGGGTAGCGTGGGCTATAGAGCACTTGAGACTACACATTGAGCGACCACGGACTTGCATTGAGCGGATACACATCTACATAGAGCGCTTAACCCAAACAATAGAGCACTCACCGAACAACAATGATCACTTTCCTTCCACACAATCCCTCAAGCCAATCAAGTTATCTTGTCTATACATATCTATAGAGGTAAAATGAAATTAGAGTCATAGATAATATCCATAGAGGAGAGATCCGCATGACGAATTATCGAGAAAACGAAACAGTCCAATATGAAATACCTGTGGACTTACGCAAAAGTATAGATTACGTCAGTGGGAATTTATTTATTACAAATCAACGTTTCATCTTCCAGCCATACAATATGCATTTTAAAAGAGATATTTTAGAGTTCAATATTACCGACATCAATAATATTGACTCTTCTTATGTGTTGGGTATTGTCCCAAACGGAATTACCGTCGAGTTAAAAGATGGTACTCTGCATACATTTGTTTTAGAGAGTTCACTTTTTGTGAAGTGCGATGATATTATCAAGACGGTTTGGGATTTGATGTGAAAATAATTAAGATTGAAAGAGCTGTTCCAACTTGCGGACAGCTCTTTTTGTTGTGCCGATGATACATAATAGCGCTGTCCCCCCCACCTCTCCAAACCAAAAAAAGACTGCCACTAGAAGCCATCACAACAAACATGACCTCTAGCGCAGTCTTTCTATCTACCCAATCTTCCATCACATCACAATATTACTTTCCTTCGCCTTCTCAATAAACTTATCACTCGATTTATTAAAGAACTTCTTCAATCCAAGTCCTACTACAAGCGATAACGCGAAGTAGATCATTAAAAAGAGGATTTGTTTTAACGCTACTGCCCAGATAATTCCGCCGATCGATTCACGCAATAACGTAATCGCATGCGTGAATGGCATAAATGCAGAGATCTTTTGGAAGAAATCTGGTGCCATTTGGATGGGGAATGTACCGCCTGATGCACCGAGTTGCATGACCATCAAAACGATGGCGATAACTTTACCGGTGTTACCGAATACGGACACGAGTGTGTAGACGATGGAAACGAATACGACACTGATCAGTACACCGAATAATACAAATGGTATCTTGTCGACGACGTAGACATTCATAATGAATAACTCGCCGAGTGTGACGATCAACGACTGAACCGTACCTATACCAGCGAAGATAATTAACCGTCCAAGATACGTTTGATAGCTCTTGAATCGTGTCTTCTCTCGGATATCCACTTTCAGCGTGGATACCATGAGCAATGCGCCCACCCACAATGAAAGGGTCGTATAGAATGGGCTCATCGCGGAACCGTAGTTTGGAATTGGATATAACGCATGTTCATTTAAAACGACCGGTTCAGCGAGAAACTTACTGACGCCTATCGGATCTGTTGAGAGAACATCCAATAATTTATCCAAGTCTCCTTCATCTTCTAACTTACGGATTTTTTCTGCCATTGTTTCAATCGTATCACGAGCTTCAGGGAAGAGTTGCTGAGCTTTCTCCAAATCTTTCTTCCCAAGAACCACTCCTGCATCCGCTTTTTCAAGCGCAGTACGTAAACGTGGAATCCGTCCATTTACTTCATCTAATACGTCTGACACGTCATACAATGCATTGGTTGCATCACGCATCGCGGATTTATACTTTCTCGTCAAATCACTATTGACGAAATCGATAGCTTCACCAACTGAACGATCCAATTCGCCTGATACACGATCGACTTCAGCCAAATGTCTTTTGCCGTTCGCTTTTGATTCATTGATTCGACCAACTAGACCATCAACGGATGAGTTGGCAGATGACAAGCTTTCTTGAACCGTTTTAATTCGTTCGATTTCGCCAGACAGCTTATCCGAATTAATGAATTTCTCAAGATCCTTTAATCCATTGTTAATGGAACCAATTGCTGAAAGTCCATTATCGATTCGGCCGACCATCGTTTGAAGAGCACCGATCGTAACCTTAGGATTTTCTGCTGTCTCTAGCAAGCCTGCGAGCTTCTCATCAATTTCTGTCTTCGATGCTTGTAGTTCATTGAAACGATCACGCAGTCCCTCATCGAAAGTTTGTAACTGTTCAATCGCATCTTTTATCGCTTTTTGGCTATTCGCATCAAATTGATTTCGTGCATCGACAATCTTTTGCTGACTCGCCTGTAGCTGTCCTTGAAGTTGATTCAACAACTCGAGGCTCGGTTTCTCCCCTTTATTGATGGCAGCTTGCACTTTATCGATAGCTTGTTTAGTCGACGATAACTGATCACGCAACGCGACGAATCGTTGTTGCAGACCGCCAAGTACGTCACTGCCTGTCACTTTACCCGCAGCATCTAAAACAGAAATCACAGAATCCACTTTTCCAATCTGACTTTCTATTGCAGTGGACATACTGTCGAGTTGTTCCTGATATTGGCTAAAATCAATAGATTCACGCTTATCGATCAAGCCTTGAACGACTTTCTGCGCATTGCTATTCACTTCAGTCGCACGATCCAATAAGCCCGTAATATTCGCAGACAGCTCATTTAGCTGTTTCATCAGCTTTTGAGTTTGCGGGGATAATACATTTTCGTAATTGCCTTTAATTTTATCCATATCTTCAGCGAGTTTATCCGACAACGATTGTGTTTGCGTAATTAAATCGGTCGCTGGGTTTTTACCGCTCTGCAAATCGGAAATAATTGTTTCCAAATTCTTTTTCAGACGGCTTAAATCTGTGGCGCTTTCATTCAACGAACTCTGCAAGTCCTTAATATTTGTTGAGTCTTTTAGATTTTGATCCTGTTTTTTCAAATATTCATAAATATCATCTAAGCGTGCATTCGTATCTTCCAATTTGCCTTGCTTATCACGAAGCGAATCGACAATGCGATCGACGTCTTCCCCTTTGCCTGACAGTTCACTCGTCAGATCAGGTACTTTACGGAATGCTGTTTGCGCACTCTCCAAGTTGGATGTAATGACGCGCAACGTGTTATCCACGGTCTTTTCATTCTCTTGCAACTTACTGATCAAGCGTGCATTCAACTTTTTCGCATTGGCATGCACCGCATTGACGTCGTCAAGCACAAGATCTACGCGATCGATAGAAGTATCTGCAAAATCCAAGCCTTTATCTACCATCTGTAATTTTGAATATATATCTGGAATGTCATATTCCAATTGATAAATTAAATCACGTAGCTTTTCGATATTTCCACGATTGCCTTCCAGTTCAATCCCCAAATTATTAAATACCTTGATGACTGCTTCATTCGCTTGTTCAACGAATGTTTTATCGATATTTTCTACGATAGCAGACGCACCTTTCCCCGCTACTTTCGGGGAAATCGCATTGATTTTTTCATTAATATAATAATCCAATGTCGGCTTTTTCATATCGTCCGTAACGATACTGCTTAAATTCTCTGAGAAATCTTCAGGAATGATGATCGCAGCATAGTAATCGCCATGTTTCACGCCTTTTAACGCTTCTTCTTTTGTTACGAACTGCCAGCCGAGATCATCGTTGGTGGTCAGCGAGACAATTACTTCATCTCCGACATTGAATTCCTTGTCCTCGATTTTCGCCCCTACGTCTTCACTGACGATCGCGACTTCCACGCCTTTCGTATTGGAATACGGATCCCACGAAGCGAGGATATTCATCCAGGCATAAAGGGAAGGTAGAAACGCAATCGCCGCAATGACAATGAGTGCTGCTTTATTCTTGAAGATATTCCGGAGATCCCGTCTGACTATAAACCATATTTTTTTCATTTAATATAAACCCTCACTCTATATTCCGTCATGCGCACGTTATACTAACAAACTGGAGAAGATGGTACCGTTCAAAACGTCCGTGATTTGCTTCTCTGTCAGCTGTTCATCATGCGTTTTTGACCAATCATTAACTAGTGCTAAATAAGATCTGAATAAAAGAAATGCAATCAGCTCGCTGTTACATGGCTTTAATTCACCTTTTGCGACGCCACGTTCAATCTTTCCTGCAATGAATTTCAATATTTCCTTCTCTATAGAAGTTAAAGCATCCCCTACAGCCGGTGTGCGCAACTCTTTCTCTTCTTCAATTAATTTAATGAATAACTGATGCGTCTCGCGAAATTTCAGCAACTGCATAATACGTGCATGGGCATTCTCTTGAAACGACGCACCTTCAATAGCTGTCCGTTCAGAAACATCTTTCATTTCTCCAACCATTTTCCAGACAATCGAATGAAATAATTCTTCTTTATTCGAGAAAAACGTATAGATTGTGCCCTTCCCCACATTCGCAATCTTCGCTACTTGATCCATCGTCGTTGCTTTATATCCGAACATCGAAAATGATTTTTCAGCCGCCAACATGATTTCTTCTCTGCGATCCATTATGACACTTCCTTTAAAAATGACCGAAATACCGTTTCGGTCTGTTAGTCATTATATTACATAGATTGATGGATGAATGCAAGATATTGCACAAAAAAACTATCATACAAGACATATTTTATGACTTGTATGATAGTCTACAATTTTATTTGATTACAAATACTTTTCGAATAGGTTCTATAATGATAGTACCATTTACTGATTTTACATCAGTAATTGTTAAATAGTATAGTTCGCCTTTAGTATAGCTAGTAATCGGCTTAATCTTTAATGACTTTCCATCTTCTCCGAGCGTTGTAGAAACGTTAACGATTTCGCCCGTTGCACTTCGCACGACTACTTTTTCTAAGTTCTTAGTATCATTTTTCAACGTACCAGTAAACTTAATGTTCCACTCTTTTGTTGCTTCAACTTTACTTGCAGTTGCGAAATAATTATACGGTTTGTCATTATCGAGTACTACAACTTGTCGTGTTCCTGAAGGCAGTTCAAGACCTTTTAACGCATCCTGTACTTTATCCGTTTTCCCGATTTGAACAACCATAATTCCGTCAACCACTTCTGTTTTCCCTATTTTTGCAGGTTGTAATTCCCCTGTCTTTTCATCTTTCACCTGAATTTGAAGCTTTCCATCGGTAATGGTTACTTTGACGTTTTTAGGCGCTTTGACTGGTAGTTCAGGTTTTGGATCTGGGTTGGGTGTTGGATTCCAAGTATCTCCTAAGTCTGCTCCCAAGTCCCTTGTATACTGCCAACGTAAAATATCACCCTTCTCTAATTCATAGATTCCAGCACTATATTGCGGGAACTCTCCATTTACTGAATACATCCACCCGCTTTGTGGGCCGCCATCAAATTCACCTAAATTATTAATACTCTTCACGTATATGGTTGGACCTGCACCACTATAAACGAATGGAATGGAACGACTTTCTACTTCGCGTTTTAGTGCCGTGAATGCCGTATCTCCCGATTGTATTTCAATCTGTTTCGGGCTGATAATATCCCCAGTACCCATTGTCCGTGTTTCTACAGAAAACGTAATATACGTTGGATCTGCAGGTGGAGTTACTACTGGCTTAATTATTGATTTCTCATATTGTGTAATCGCTTGTTTCAAATCACCGATTGCTACAATTACCTGTTGCTGATCTACTTCTACATTCACTTCAATTGCTTTCGCAGCTACGATTGCTGATTGCAGTTGATCACGTGAAGCTTTTGTGAATGTTCCTGCAGTTGTTCCTTCTTGAGTGGATGCTAATTTTTCCTCTGCTGTTTGAATAGCCGCTGTTAATTGTGCTTTATCAACAGTTTCTACTGGCGGCTCTACATTTTCCACTTCAGAAAATTGTTGCCAAACGGATTTGCCTGTTTTGATTTCTTGAAGCGCAATTAGGGATTGTTCTACTGCTTTCGTATTGACCCATTGATCAGCAGGTAAAGTAAAGGCAAATGCTCCATTTTTCGTTTGGAATTTGCTTAATGCATCTACAGGTGATTTTCCACCTTTTTGCCACTCTGCCGACGTTACGTCTTCTCCTAACGCAATAAGTCCTGAAATTACAGTCGCAATACTATTGGAGTTTTCTCCCCAAGTTCCCCAGCCAGCTGTATCAAGTTGTTGTTCGCGTAAGACGTGTTTTGCACGTTCAATTGCGGCATTCACCGCACTATCATCTTGATAATTTGCTAGTGCCAATAAGACCATGCCTGTCATATCAGGATCAGCTGCGTCTTTTGCATCTAATGAAAGCGAAAATCCGCCCTTTTCTTTTTCTTGCTTTAACAATTGTTGCAACGCTTTCTCTTTCGCTGTGTTATTCCATGTTCCTACATCTTGTCCGCGCTTCTCACCTGTATCTAAAGCGAGCATCGCCCAGGCGTGTTTATTTATAGCACCAATCGATCCATCTGCCTTTTGTTGTGCTGCTAGCTCTGCATAAAGATTTCGTTTAGTTGCCCATGCAGTAGATGGATCTTTTCCTACTGCTAGCAAACCGAAGATATAGCGAATATGAGCCGTATCTGATTCATCTTTCTGTAATCCAGGATCTTTAGTAAGCCAATCCGGCAATTGTGAACTAGACGCACCCAATGCAACCAATTCCGTCCAACTAATTCCAGGCACATTCCGTATGAAATTAGCCTTATTATATCTCTCCACTTCATAGAAACGTAACGTATCCGCAAGCATATCGTCTACCGTACGAATAATTTCTGGTATAGACGGAGTATTATACGCAGTAGTTTTTACATTAGACTGCACTGCTTTAGAAAGTCCAGTTATGGATAACACTTCATTTGGTACTTCACCTTGCAAAGGTAGAAGTACTTTTTGGTTACTTTCAACCGTAACAGAGCCAACTGTTAGAACTCCATTACCTATAGTCCAGTTACTAGCGTCTGAAGCGGCTTCCGTAAACGTGTCTCCACTTAATGTGAGTTCAATAGTCGGATCCTTGTCCCCGACTTTCAACTTCGTAATGGATTCAAGAACTGCATTGCGTTTATAGAAAATGTGAATCTTATCATTTTCATTGACTGCGTTATCAATTAGTGAAGTAGATGATCCTTCATTAACATCAACAACCCACTGATCACTGCCATGTAAGCTTCCATTTTGAACGTTGTTAATCGATACAAAATTCTCTTTCGCTTGATCCAACTCGTAAGGAATATTTTGTTCTTTTAGCAACTGTTCAACCACTTGTACAATCGTACTGCCTGTTTCGAAAGTTACTTCAGTATCTGAAAGAATCGGTGCATCTAACCCATCGATGTTCACGTGGGCTGCAGGTTGCTCTGCTATTAAAGCAATTCGATTCCAAACAGAATTTCCCGCTTTCATGTCTGCAAGCGCAAGCAATACTTGTTCTGTTGCCATTAAGTTCGCTCTCGGATCTTTAGCTTTCCACTTATAAGAGCCATCTCCAAACTGGAAACCTTTTATTGCATCTACTACTGTCTGATCGCCTACATGCCAATTTTCTGCTAGTACATTTTCATTGACTGCAGCTAGACCCCAAATCGCTGTCGCTGTGGAGTTGGCATTATCACCCATTCCAATTTTACCAGGTGAATTAAATCCACCAGTGGTTAAATCTAATTGTCTAGCTCGTAATAAGTTCTTCGTTCTCTTAATAGCTGCATCTGCCGCCTCTTCCCCTTGATAGTTCGACAAAGCAATCATGCCCATACCTGTCATATCTGGGTCTGAATCCGGACCGAAGAATGAATATCCGCCATCTTCATTTTGGTTATCGATTAAAAACTGGAGTGCTTTTTGTTTCTTATCCGCATTCCACTCGCCTAAATCGGCACCTAGACGTTCGCCTGTATCCATCGCAAGCAAAGCCCACATATGTTTATTAATGCCGCCAAATGAGCCTGTCTCTTCATTTTGTTGTGACGCCAATTCTACATAAAGATTCCGATTCGTTTCCCATGCATCAGCTGGATCTTCGTTCATTGCAAGTAATCCGAAGATAAAGCGAATATGCTCTGTGCCATGATGTATAGGTTCCAGATTACCTGGATCTTTTCTTTGCCAATCTGGTAATTTCCACTTACCATCATTCAGATCTTCACCTGCCGCGTAAAGTCCGACTAATGTTTGCCATGAATCCAATTTCATTCCTTTGTTTTTATAAAACTGAACGGTTTTAGCTAGTAATTCTTCCACATCTGTCTGCTCGACAACTGTTCCTTTTGTATTCTCTACACCTGTATCCACCGCTTGTACTGTCGGGGTTACAAACGACAATACCAACATCAAACTTAGCAACACAGATAATATCTTACTTATTCGACTACCATTCCTCAACGACTCCTACCCCCTATTTTTTTCAATAAAAAAATCCCGCCTCCGGAAAGAGACAAGGATGGATGGATGCGTGTTTAGACATACATAATACAACACAACATACATACCTTTTTCCGGAAGGTTGTAAGCATGGTATTATGGTAAGTCTCCTGACTTTTGGATACAAACGCAACTTCACCCTTCCCAGTACGAATACCAGTGGTTGTCTGAAGTCACTTTCCAATTACAGTGGCCGGACCGTCCAGGATTTTCACCTGATTCCTTTTTAAGTCTTGCAAGCTAGCAAGACACCAAAATACGCTATAAACTACTATTAATCATAAGGAGTCGACATAACAATTGCAATAGCAAGATTTTTGACGTGTAAGGTGTTTTCCAAATTCCTATAATTGACCAATTTATTCCTGTCCTATCTTGACTATCTTTTCAGACTATGTAACGATAAGAGATGGATAAACACTAGGGGTGCTTTAGCTGAGAGAGGCATTCGCCTTAACCCTTGAACCTGCACTAGATAATGCTAGCGGAGGGAAGTGGACATATGACGGATTTCGACCGTACTATGCAACCGCTTCGCACATAGAAGTGGTTTTTTTTGTGTGTATTTTTTGAGGAAATGAGAAGTGGTAATCATATGACTACTAATGTTTTAGAATTTACGAATGTATCCTTTCATTATCAAGCAACGAACGCTTCGAAACCAACTGCTATTTTCGATCAAGTCGATTGGCATGTGAATGAAGGCGAATTTGTCAGCATCATTGGACCAAGCGGATACGGAAAAAGCACGTTGTTCCGACTCATCACGGGTCTTGAGAATCCTGACAGTGGAGAGATTTCATTGAACGGAGAAGCGACAGCAAAGCGGTTAGGCAAAGTCGGTTATATGCCGCAGCAAGACTTACTCATGCCATGGCGAACCATTCTTGAAAATGTTCGACTGCCACTGGAACTTCAAGGAAGTACACCTTCATCAGATGAAATTATCCAGCTACTCGCTGATTTCGGATTGCCTGGAGAAGAAAACGCCTACCCTGGAAATTTATCAGGCGGGATGCGACAACGTGTTTCCTTTTTGCGAACAATCTTAACAGGTTCCACTATTTTCTTGCTGGACGAGCCATTCAGCGCTCTAGATGCGATTACACGGCTGACGATGCAAGAGTGGTTAATCGACCAATGGCAAAAGCTCGACAAAACGATCGTCTTCATCACACATGATATCGACGAAGCACTATTTCTATCGGATCGCATCTTTGTACTCGCTGAAAAACCGGTGCAGACGATTCGCGAAGTCATCGTACCACTCAGCCGACCACGTACTATGCGCGACTTGGCACGACCTAAACTGATAGAACTGAAAGAGCAACTCATCAGCGAGCTTCGTTCGGAGGCGCGGCTATGAAGAACATCACTTCGTATAGTTGGTCACTACTTTTCGTTGCGATTGTACTTGGTTTATGGGAAATCAGCGCACGTCTATACGACAAAAGCTTTCTCTTCCCGTCGCCCTCAGCGATTCTGATTCGATTATGGGAGCTGAAAACGGAGCTTTTTATCCACCACTTACCTCCGACAGCGTTAACGATTTTGATTGGCTTATCGATTTCGATCATAATCGGATCGACACTGGCAATTGCCATGTATAGTAAGAAACCGATCGAGCAGGCGTTTTACCCTATTCTGATCGCGTCGCAAACGATTCCGGTGATCGCGCTAGCACCGATTTTCGTCTTGTGGTTTGGCTACAGTATTTGGAGTAAAGTGGCGGTCACCGTACTGATCACGTTTTTCCCCATTACCGTCAGCGTTTTTGACGGCTTACGCTCGTCAGATAAAAACTTACGTGAATTAATGCTGACAATGGGCGCATCAGCAAAAGATATCTTCTATAAATTAGACCTACCTTCCGCTTTGCCGTCTTTCTTCTCCGGACTCAAAGTGGCGGTCACACTTAGCGTAATCGGTGCGGCTATTGGGGAATGGCTAGGCGCTCAGGCGGGGCTTGGGTATTTCAGCAGAAGAATGATGACGCAATTTGACAGTGCCGCCGTCTTCGCACCGATCGTCTTGCTTTCTGCAGTAGGCATTATCTTCTTTCTACTCGTCGTCGTATTGGAAAAACACTTTTTACAATGGAGGAATCACCAATGAAAAAACGTCTGTTCCTTAGCCTTACGTTTCTACTTTTATTGCTAGCTGGATGTACGAATAATACGCCTGCTACAGATCAAGAAGAGACACCGAACAATGAAAAGAAAAAAGTCAGCATCATGCTCGACTGGTATCCGAATGCAGTACATAGCTATATTTATGTAGCCCAGGAAAAAGGCTATTTCAATGAAGAAAACGTGGAATTGGACATTCAATTCCCTGCCAATCCGACAGACCCTATGAACTTGACCGCAGCAGGAAAAGTGACACTTGGACTGTATTACCAACCGGATGTCATTTTAGCGCAAGCCAATGAAGACATTCCAATTAAAGCAATCGCTTCTATCGTGCGTGAACCGCTAAATTACACCGTCATGCTAGAGGAAAGTCCGATTCAATCTCCTAAAGATCTCGAAGGCAAAACGATTGGCTACCCTGGGATTCCATTAAACGAATCTCTAATTAAAACGATGGTCACAAATGACGGCGGCGATTATGACAAAGTGAATATGATCGACGTTGGATTTGAACTCGAATCTTCACTCGTTTCAAAACGTGCCGATGCCGTGACAGGAACATTTATTAACCACGAAGTGCCTGTCATGAACTCAAAAGGATTCAAAACGCGCTACTTTAATCCAGTAGACTATGGTGTACCGAATTATAGTGAAATCGTGTTGTTAACGAGTGACGATACGTGGGATAAAGAACGAGACGCAATCCAAGCGTTCTGGCGGGCAGCACAAAAAGGCTATGAATTCATGGTAGAACAGCCTGAAGAAGCTCTCGACCTCTTGCTGAACAACCAAGATCAAGCAAACTTCCCGTTAGACAAAGCAATTGAAACAGAAAGTTTGAATGTGTTATTGCCGAAGATGGATACAGAAGGTGAAGCATTTGGGACACTGGACGAAACGTCTTGGGAAGAAGTACGAGACTGGCTACATGAAATGGAAATGATCAAGACAAAACCTGAAATCGACGACATGATTTTAGATATCAGTACGGGTGAAATGTTTTCTAAAATTACAAAGTAACACATAAAAAAGGCTATTGCGGATGTCTCCATGACTGATCGCAATAGCCTTTTTCAATTATATGAGATTAAGGTAACACCGTAAACTTCACAGCAAACGACTTCTTCATCGCAACGCCACTTTTATTCTGCAACCCTTTATCCACGCGTAAATAATGAACGCCTTGTTGCCATTCGGTAGTGGGTGTAATGAGTAATTGCATACTGTTTATAGGATCTACTCTTGCTGTAAAACTTTCGATACGTTCTGCACTATTTGGCGAGCGGGTAATATAAATATGTCTTGCATATTCTTTTCCAAGTAGCAATTCGCTAGTGAATTTGATGGTAAATACTTTATTCGTTAGTACATTTAGTTCTGGAAAATCGCCAGTAAACTCATTCGGCGGCGGGGGTGTAGCTACAGCTGGCAACGCATGGCTAAGTCGTTCTATATTAACTAATCCTGCACCGTAATACACATCTTTTCCAGGTGCCCCTAAATCCGTTGCGGTCATTTCAAGTAACTGTCTGATTTCAGCTGGCGTTGCTTCAGGCTTCAAAGATTTCACCAAAGCGGCTGCGCCTGCTACCATAGGTCCTGAAAATGAAGTTCCACTGACTGACTTATAGCCATTATGGATGGAAGTGGTATAGATTGCTGCGCCCGGAGCAACTAAGCTCACGTGAGAGTTATAGTTCGAAAACGAAGCACGCTGATTATCACTTTCCGTTGCCCCAACTGAAATAACTGTAGAATAGGACGCGGGAAACATGATCGAATTCCCCTTTGTTGCATCATTTCCGGCAGATGCTACGACCGTGATACCCGAGTCAACTGCACGCTGAATGACCTTTTCCTCCAGTTGAGATCGGTCGCTGCTTCCGTAACTCATATTGATCACATCAACTTGTTTCTTAATGGCGTAATCAATCGCCTTGATACTATCCGACACTTTACTGAGGCCGTTCAGATGCGTGATTTTCAACGGCAATATTTTGGTGTCATATATTCCCGCAATACCCACTACGCCTAGATTATTCCCAGCCTTAGCCGCGACTACACCTGCGACAGCTGTTCCGTGACCATTGACGTCTTGAACATTCGAATTGTCGGCATAAAAGTTATAACCACCCGGCTGAATGCGCCCCTGCAAATCTTCATGTTTTAGATCAATGCCAGAATCAATGACCGCCACGACGGTCTTTTTCTTTTGCTCCTGCACCCTAGACCAAAGCAACTGTGGCTTCATCTGGGGAATCCACCACTGCTTCACAAGAATAGGATCATTGAATACAACGTGCGAATAACGCTCATAATTGGGCTCAACATGTAAGACGTTCGGATCTTCTAGTAATTGTTCCTTCATTAACAGCATGTCATCTGAATCTGTAAAGCTCCATAACTCTACTTCATCCGTAATTGCTTCACGGCTTTCTACTCCAGGTAAGCTTCCATCCACAGAAAATGTCTGACGATTTTCTTCATACTCTACCAATAATTCATTTGAAAAATCTTCCGCGCTAACTATCCCTTGAAATCCGAGTAACGCCAGCAATCCAATGCATACACTCAAAACTATATGATGCTGTCTTCTCATTCGCCCCTCTTTTCTTCCCTGCCACACTTTAGTAATATGGGATTCTTTTAAACCATTATAACTCACCTTTTACCATCTTCATACATCTTACTCGTAGGATGGAACTACTTAAAATGACGGATTTTGAAAGTTCCACTGTTATGAATATCCTGCGACCTACTCCCTTTATGCAACATTCTTCCTTACTTCTAGAATAATCCCGTCAGTCATAGTATAATCTTGACTACATTGGTATCTATACTTGCGTTCAAAAGATAGAGCCATAGCATGAAGTAGGAGAATTTATATGAAAAAGTGTCCGATATGTAATGAAATGAATACAAAACAGCAAGAGTACTGTACAAACTGTAAAGCACTCCTTGCATCACGCTATTCCAATAAAAAACGGTCGTTACTGAAAACATTGCTGTCACCCATTGTATTAATAGTGGTTGTACTAGTTGCGATTACAAGTTATTACCTTATGGAAAATAAATACGGTCGGCATGCCACAACCGAGCAATTCATTTCTGCACTGATCGAGCGAGATCAAGACGCGTTGCATGAATTGATTGTACCGAAAGATAGTCGTATTTCGGTCGACGGAGAAAGCATTCAAGCCTTGCTTACATTGGTCGAGAAAAACCCTTCCATCGTACAAGTAATTGAAAACAATTTACAAGAAAACACCGACGATGGCATGTTCTCCATGCGTGTAGCAGGAAAGCGATTCGGCCTTTTCTCTTGCTATACGATCAATCCAGCAGGCTATATCCTCAAAGTGAAATCAATTGGAGAGGAAACCGTACTATCAATTCACGATACCGAGATGGGCTATATAAAAAAGAGTAAAGAACAAGCAGAATTCGGCCCGTATATGGCTGGGATTTATCCAATTAAAATGACGACAACATTGAATGACGAAAGTGTGCGGGAAGAAATTCAGGCGAATGTATTTGGCGCAAAACAATCGGTTCATCTCGCTTTTGATTCCATCAAAGAATTGGCCGTTGCAACCAACGTGGAAACCGACAATGATTTGCCAGTCGTACAAAATGACGTCCCGAAAGAAGAACCCGTCGAAACCGTTATTGTCAAAGAAGTGATTAAAGAAGTGCCAGCTGGCGGTTCTAACGAGAATTTCATCATTTCGTACAGCGGTGACGTGTTCCTCGACGAATCCGACTTAAAAGGACTGTCAAAAGATGATTTACGTTTAGCGCGCAATGAAATCTACGCTCGACACGGCTATGTATTCCAATCAAAAGAACTGCAAAACTACTTCGGCTCACAGTCATGGTACGAACCGAATCCATCCTTCGATGGAAAGATGACCAAGTGGGAGAAGCATAATATTGAATTGATCAAGTCGCTGGAATAAAAGAAGGAGCCATTCGGGAAGTCATCATGACTTCTCGAATGGCTCCTGTTTATTTGTAGTTTGGCGCAGTGATGACGCATAATAGCGCGATCTCAAGCTAACTCAATCAGCCTCTTCATCTACCTGACTACCACTTTCACCATCTACTACCAACTTCTTCATAGCCCTCGCTTCATACGTCACCCAATCTTCATCTGGCTTATTAATCAATTCATCCAGAATCGAAACAGCTTGAGTATCCTCACCAAGCTTCCACAAAGCACGGCTTTCTTGAAGATGGATTCCGTCTCGGTAAGGGGATTCCTTATAATTCTCATCTTTTTCTTTACGGAAAGCTTTCGCGATTTCCACAACGTCTTCATACTTCTTCTCGCGCAAATAACTTGATGCGAGGAAGTACGAGGCATCATCCGTGAAGTAATCCGTATCTTCCGTCCGCATAGCATATTCAAAATACACAACCGCTGCTGGGAAGTCTTCCTTTACGAATTGTCTATAGCCTTCATTATAATACATATTCGCTGCTTCAGTTGAAACGAATTCAAGCACGGCTGGTTCTTCAGGTTTTACGACTACCTCTTGAACAGGCTCGTCCTTCTTCGGCTCTGTCTCCGTTATGGCAGGATTTTTCACCGGTGCTGTAGCTTTCGACTCCGTAGCAACCTCAGGCTGTGACATGAGGTTGGCAATTAACCAGATAAAGAAGACTAATAGGACGGTCGCAATACTAGCAAGCAGTACTGCCGCCTCTTTTTTCAGCTTACGCTTAACTTTAGGCTTCGGAACCGGTCGTGCGATATCCGGACGCGGAGGTTCTGCCGCCACGACACGTTTAATGGTCGGATCATCGAGCACATACATAGGTAAACCCGCCGTATAGCGAGATAATGTGCCGCTTTCATAACGTGCCAACAACACCGTTTTTATGCGATATAATTCAATCGGGATGGGCAGTTTTTCTGCCAGTTCCATCGCGTGATCTATGATTTGTAGTGCGTTTTCACCAAACCCTAGCTGAATTTCCGATATTGCGTCGTTATATTCAGCGATGATTTGCGTATACGTGTCCCAATTGTCAACTATCGTTTGCTGTAACTTAATAGCATGAAGCTCGTCGCTGTCTAGTTCCTTCAAGTAGGCTAATGCCACATGCAAATTGCCGACCTTACTCTCAAGTAATGCTTTATGCCACAAAATCTGTTTGCGGCTAACATTCAGCTTTTCCAGTTCGCGTATCGTATCCAGCGCTAATGTGTAACGCTTCTGTCGTATCTCTTGTTGCATTTGCTGTATCAGCATAGGAACGTTAGTAAATGAACTCATCGAATCACCTCCACCTACTAAACGGGCGTACGTAGTGACTCACCCATTGATCATTTGTTATGCTCGTCATAAACGTTCCCCCTTTTACGAAACCGTTTTCACTAATGCATCTTGAATGACTTGATCTTCTATTGAAAAGGCTCTGCGGAATACAGATGCCACTTTAAAACGCTCGATCCCTTGCGCTTCTTCAGCAGGTATAGTTCCCACCACTTCCATATAGCTTTCATCGAAATACTCATCGTACACCGGCAACTCTTGTATACCGATTTCTTCAAGCAAGAGCTGCGCTTGATCCATCGCTGCATCCAATTGTGCAAGTAAATCGACCGCTTCAGGATCAACGCTCTGACGTACATCTTCAAATAAAGTAAAGATCTGCACTGCGCGTTTCGCCATTTGTACGCGATCTTCAAATGCTTCATCTTGCAAACGTGTAATCGCCTCATCAACCGGCAAGATCGCTTGATTGCTTTCGAGCAACTCTTCTAGTGAGCGGAAACTCGTCGATGTAAACTGCTGAAACTGCTTCAAATCTTCTTGCGTGACAGGCTTCTCAATCGGATCCACTTCGAAATCTTCAATTGTAATTTTCTCCAACTGCAATAATTCTTTATCCAATATACGCTGTAACTCTTCCGGCCTGTTATTCGCGGACTCATGTATAGTACTCATCGAATTCCCCTTTTCAGAAAACATATGTAATGCATAAATCAAGCAAGAAAAGCCCAGTCTAAGCTTAGGCTATTATACTGATAAGATAGCACTTTTTGATGGCTAACACAATACTAGGCCGTGAATTGTCGAAGGAATGAGGCGACTTCGGTACACTTGTTGACGTATTGTTGCACGATGTGTCATCGAAAGACAAAACATTTATCTTTAAAATTTAAGGTTGCTATTTCATCAGATACCAAGTACAGTAGGGGTAATTAAACTTTCACTTATTTCGATAATTCGGAAATAAGGATAGAGGCGCAAAAACCATTAGTACACAATCAGAGAATCATGAGGTTCTATGAAGATTGTGGAAAGGGGAATTTGCCGAAGCGACGAGACACTCATGATCTCCAAGCTGATTCTGGACTGAACAAGTGCAGGATTGTCATATGGGAAACTGTATGGTGGGCTATCTCGTGCAAAGAAATAATTCATTATTTCAACGCAACAGCGAGCCCTCGTTGTTGCTTTTTGCGTTCACTTACGTATCGCCCCCACCTCTATGTTTTTTAATAAAATGATAGGATGTGGAGAATAATGAATTTCGGATCAATTATGACAGCGATGGTTACTCCGTTTGATGAAAGAGGAGACATCGATTACCCAGCAACACAAAACTTAATCAATCACTTACTAGCCAATGGAACAGACGCACTAGTCATCGCAGGTACGACAGGAGAGTCCCCTACGCTTACGGCGCAAGAGAAAGTGGAGCTATTCAAATTCACCGTGCAAACCGTTGCAGGCCGTGCACCAGTTATTGCAGGCACAGGAACGAATAGCACGAGAGAATCCATTGACTTGACGATCCAAGCAGAAGAAGCAGGCGTCGACGGAATTATGCTCGTCGTACCGTACTACAATAAGCCGTGTCAAGAAGGCTTGTACCAGCACTTCAAGACCATTGCACAAACGACTACATTGCCGATCATGCTCTACAACATCCCAGGACGCAGCGCAGTCAATATGTTGCCTGAAACGATTATCCGATTGGCGAACAACGTATCGAATATTACGTCTGTTAAAGAAGCAAGTGGTGATCTAGAAGCCGCTGCAGCGATTATTGAGCATACGGGGGATGACTTTTTTGTCTATTCAGGTGATGACGCGTCTACACTACCTATGCTAGCTATTGGCGGCACAGGCATCGTGTCGGTTTCTGCTCATATTATAGGAAATGAAATGGCAGAAATGGTACGTCACTTCAAAACGGGCAATACTAAGCAAGCCGCTACTATCTATCGCGGACTATTGCCGATCATGAAAGCGATGTTCGCTGCACCGAACCCTTCTCCGACGAAGGCTGCATTAAACTTAACAGGCGTACCAGTTGGTGGAGTTCGTTTACCAATGATTGCGTTGCCTGAAGAACAAGTAGATTCGTTGAGAGACCTTCTAGCTCTTCGCAATCAATCCGCAGTCGGTCTTTGATCGATATTTAGAAACCACTTTAAGCTGCTCCGAGACGACCGCAACATACGGTTATCTCGGAGCAGCTTTTTAATTTACTTCTATATAATATAAATCGTAGTTACCACTCACGCATCCTGCAACTGACGCCATAAGATCTTTCCACTACTCGTAGTCGGGAAACTATCGCGGAACTCGACAATTCGCGGATATTTATAACTCGCCATCTGCCCCTTCGACCATTCGATAATCTCTTCCCCAGTCACGCTTCCTTTATATTCTGAATCCAGAATAATAAGTGCTTTTACCGTTTCACCACGCACTTCGTCAGGAGACCGAACGACACACGCTTGCTGAACCGCCGGATGTTTATAAAGGATCGACTCCACTTCCGTTGGCCACACTTTAAAGCCGGCCGCATTAATCATCCGTTTAACACGGTCTACGATAAAGAAATAACCTTCTTCATCCATTCGCACGATATCGCCAGTGCGGAAGAATGTTATACCGTCTAGCATCATATGACTCGCTTTCGTTTCTTCCTCTTGATTATAGTAGCCTTTAAACATTTGAGGTGCATTGACCACTAGCTCGCCTTCTTCTTCTACACCGAGTTCTTCACCTGTTGTCGGATCAATAATACGGGCATCTACACCGAACGCTGGAATGCCTAGACATTGCAACTTAGGACGGTTCGGTGGATTGAAATGGGTATGCGACATCGTTTCGGATAAACCATAGCCTTCTACATAATCAAGACCCGTACGCTGATGCAGTTTTTCACCTACTGCGATAGGAAGCGTAGCCCCTCCGCCACCCACAATCTCCAGGGAAGAAATATCATAATCAACGAGATGAGGATTCGTGAGGAAATCGATCAGCATCGTACTAATATTGATCCAGTGACTGACTTGGAAATGCTCAATTGCTTTCATCGCATAGTCGCGATCCCATCTCGTCATAATAACCATATTACTCCCTGCCAAAATCGGATTCAGCGCACTATGCGTGAGTCCGGTAACATGGAATAAAGGCAAGCTTGTCAAGACGACCGTATCGGGACTCATTGCCATCCAATGATACGAACCGATCGTATTGGCCTGCACCGTCCGATTCGTATGAATACATCCTTTAGGCGCTCCAGTCGTTCCTGACGTATACGGAATCATTGCCATATCATCACTCTCGCCTGTGTAAACTGAAGGAGTCTGAGCCGCATCCAGCGCAGACTTCCACGAAACAGTCTTCGCTAGTACCTTAGCAGGTGCCTTTACTTCTTCAGGAATCTCAGCTAATGCTTTTTCTTCATAAATATAATCAGAATAAGCAGCAGAAATGACTGTTTGAAGTGTCGTCGCACCAATTAGCGGCTCTAGTTTCGGGTACAATTCCTGTCCAATAAACGCCAGTTGAATGTCTCCGTCTTCCACGAAAAACTGCAAATCTTTTGTCGTACTCATCGGATTAATCGCAACAACGACTGCCCGCAAGCGTAATATCGCAAATAAACTGACGAGAAATTGTGGCGAGTTTTGCATGAGCAGCAAGACACGATCCCCTTTTTTTACCTGGCATTCCTGCTCCAAATACCCAGCCATCTTCTCTGTCTCGTCCAATAATTGGCCGTACGTTGCAGATCCGCCATAAAATTCATAGGCCGTTTTATTCGGATATTTCTTCGCAGTGATCGCTAAATTATCATAAATCGTCGTTTCAGGTAATGTAAGAGATTTTGCAATACGGGGCGGCCAAAATTCAAAATGGGCTGTATGTTTCATTCGATTCACTCCTCAATTATTGAATACGCTTACACATGGATCACAGACAAC
Organism: Sporosarcina sp. P20a; assembly: GCF_002743175.1. Classification (NCBI taxonomy): domain Bacteria; kingdom Bacillati; phylum Bacillota; class Bacilli; order Caryophanales; family Caryophanaceae; genus Sporosarcina; species Sporosarcina sp. P20a. The sequence goes on along the minus strand of NZ_PDYT01000010.1, from coordinate 35,108 downwards.
TTCCTGTCCAGACAAATAAGGGGCAACGTCAAGCTCTCCTTTTTTACTAACGAAATGTAAATCTTCACCTACATCCATCCCAAGCATCGCTCTGCCTACTTGCGTTTGTGCGAGTAACGTTTCATTTTGATCTTTCTGACTGTCGTAAAACAACTTGGCACTGAGTGCACTATCCGTTAATTGAACAGCATTCTCCCCTGCCAGCTGAATCAGCTCGGATAAAAAGTACCCCGCACCGTAAAAGTCTTCTAAGCAAAATTGATTGGCAGATCCTGCACAAGTGAGCAAAATCGTTTCGTCTTCATATTCGTCATATACTTTTCTGGCGACCGCAGGGCTATTAAGCAATGAAGCAATCCACACTTTACGCGCAGCCGTGGCTTTTCGAATAGCCACTGTACCGTTAGTCGTTCTCAGTATCAACGTTTTACCCGCCACTTTCTCTTTAAGAGCTAGCGGCAATGGATAGGAAAACCCTTCTATAGGCAAACCGTTCCACTCACCCGCCATACAATACTCATCAGTCGGCAAGTTTTTCGCAATGTCACGTGCTTCCTTTTCGTCAGCTGTCGGAATCACTGACCGTGCGCCAAATGACAGACAGGCAGAAATGGTAGAAGTCGCTAATAACACATCAAAGACTACAACCGTTTTGGTCGCATCGAGCTTCGCCTCATTCAATTCTTCTTTCTTAAAAAGCAAATGGATTCTCATCCTGTCACCCCTTACTTCCTAGCGCTAATTAACGCGTACTGAATTAGATTTTCAACAAACACATTAAAGTGAGCAAAACGTTGATCTTGCGTTTGCCCCTTTTTATAGCGGTAATAAATCTGCTGGCAAATGACGGCTAGTTTGAAGTAGGCAAACGTCAAATAATAATCAATCGAACTGACATCACGTCCGCTCTTCTCTGCATAGCGCTCGATAAATTCGTCTCTTGTGAAAAACCCTTCCATCACGGTGACCGGTGGTTTGCCAAGTCCTTTTTTCAGCATCTCAGGATCATCTGCCTGAATCCAATAACTCATCGCAGCCCCCACGTCAGCAAGCGGATCGCCTACTGTCGTCATTTCCCAGTCAAACAGCCCGGTCATTTTAGAATAGTCTTCCGAAAACATCGCATTGTTTAATTTATAATCATAATGAATAATCGTAGGCTCGGCGGACTCCGGTACATTGCTCTTCAAGTACTCGGTCAATTCTTCAATATCTTTCACTTCATCCGTTTTCGCGCGTTCATAGCGCCCGATCCACCCCGCAACTTGCCGCTCCATAAAGCCTTCAGGTTTCACCATTTCCACTAACTTTGTTTTCTTATAATCCACTTGATGCAAACTAACTAGTTGGTCCACTAGCAATTCAGAAATTTTTCGTCCGAGTTCAGGTGTGTATGCCGTGTCGCTAGGGAATTCCGTGTCTAGCACGATACCATTGCGACGTTCCATAATGAAAAACGGACTTCCAACAATCTCTTCATCTTTAGAAAAAACATAAGGTTTAGGAGCCGGCTTGAAATACGGATGCAAACTCAATAAAATTTGATATTCCCGCTCCATATCATGTGCTTTCGGTGCGACCGGCCCTAGTGGCGGTCTGCGCAACACCGCTTCCCATTCTTTGATTTGCAGAAGATACGTTAAATTGGAATGCCCCGCACTGAACTGGCGAATGTGCAATTCCCCTTCTGGCGCTTCCGGAATATGGTCACGAATGAATTGTTGCAGTTTCTCTTCATTCAGTTCTTCCCCAGATCGTACGTCAATTGTTATAGCATTCTCCATAGTAAATCCTCCTTTATACTAACCGGTTGGTATGTTATAGCTAAGCTGATTTCTCAGCTTAGCGTGGAATGATTCCTTCAAGCAATAGGCTAGAAAATAGCTCAATCAATTCATCCGCGGACATCTTGCCTTTTGGATTGAACCAGTTATAACTGTAATTCGTTATGCCCAATACGCCGAATGCCACAATATCGGCACGTAAATCTTGACGGAACTCACCCGCTTCGATGCTATCCGTAATCAACTGCTCGATATTCAAACGAAACAGATCGCGTTGTGTTTCAATCGTATCGACATTCTGTTCAACTAAATGACGCATCTCACGGAAAAATACACGTCCGCTCGGCCCGTTATTCTGAATATCATGGATCAACAACGCGATAATCGCTTCCAGCTTTTCACGGCCTGATAAGTGATCCTTCTCTAAAATCGTCTGCTGGCGTTTCAGTAAATCCGAAATATACTCCAGATGAATTTCCATCAATAATTGCTCTTTACTATTGAAATAATAATAAAATGTTCCTTTTGTTACACCGATTGCTTCCACTATATCTTGAATCGATGTATCGCTAAATCCTTTTTCTTCAAACAACAACACACTCGCTTGTGTAATTTTAGCTTTCATACTCATTCCTCGACCCTCTTCATGTTATTTACCTCATACTATATCACATTTCAGCGGATCGAATCCTCACGCGGAATGAATGAAACGGTAGTCTAATCTTATCGATCACTTATCGGTATTTTTTCAATTCCAGTCTAGCAATCTGTCTCGAATGCACTTCATCCGGACCGTCCGCAATGCGTAACGTCCGAGCCGCTGCATACATATACGCGATTGGGAAGTCTTCACTAACACCCGCTCCGCCAAATGCTTGGATCGCCCGGTCAATGACACGCAATGCCATATTCGGTGCCACCACTTTAATCATGGCGATTTCTGCCTTTGCGACTTTATTGCCGACAGTATCCATCATGTATGCAGCTTTTAATGTCAACAGACGCGCCTGTTCGATATCCATGCGTGATTCCGCAATCCATTGTTGCACGACACCGTGATCGGAAATCTTCTGTCCAAACGCCTCTCGTTCACTCGTTCTCTTACACATCAATTCAAGCGAACGTTCAGCAGCACCAATCAAACGCATACAATGATGAATCCGGCCAGGACCTAGTCTACCTTGGGCAATCGCAAACCCTTTACCTTCACCCCATAGTATATTTTCTGCCGGTACACGTACGTTCGTAAAGAGAATTTCAGCATGGCCATGCGGTGCATCATCATAGCCGAACACTGGCAACATGCGTTCTACTGTCACACCTTCCGCATCCATCGGCACGAGAATCATCGATTGCTGTTCATGCTTCGCCGCGTTCGGATCACTCTTACCCATAAAGATCATCACTTTACATCGTGGATCCCCGGCACCTGAAGTCCACCATTTCCTACCGTTTATCACATACTCATCGCCATCGCGTACAATACTCGATTCAATATTCGTCGCATCACTCGACGCCACGTCTTTCTCCGTCATCGCAAATGCAGAGCGGATTTCTCCTTCAAGTAACGGTTCAAGCCATTGCTTCTTCTGCTCATCTGTACCATAACGCGCCAACACTTCCATATTGCCAGTATCCGGCGCATTGCAATTGAATATTTCCGGCGCCAAGAATGAACGCCCCATAATTTCACAAAGTGGCGCGTATTCCAGATTCGTCAATCCCGCTCCATAGCTATTGTCTGGAAGAAATAAATTCCAAAGCCCCTTCTCTTTCGCCTTTGCCTTCAATTCATCTATAATCGGCGGGATCTTATTCCAACGGTCTCCTTGCTCCTCTTGTTGCTGGCGAAACACAGCCTCATTCGGATAAATATAGTCCTCCATAAATTGCGTCACTTGCTCTTGTAACTTTACTACTTTCTCTGAATATGAAAAGTTCATAGTCTTTGACTCCCTTTCGTTTATACTAACCAGTTGGTATGTTCTGAATATTACACTTACTATACGGGATTTGGTTTGGGGTTGCAAGGGGTTTTGACGATACGGTACCAGGTCCCCGTGCAATTCCCACACAATTCTGCTGCGACACAGTACCAGGTCCACATACAATTCGAACACAATTCTACTACGACACAGTACCAGGTCCACATACAATTCGAACACAATTTCGCTGCGATACAGTACCAGGTCCACATACAATTCGAACACTGCGACACAGTGCCAGGTCCCCGTGCAATTCAAGCATAATTCACTCAGGAATTAAATTCTTCTACTGTAACAGCCACAAAAATTCAATTCTTCAAACTCACAACGTGATTCGTATGCACTTTTCGCTATCCAAAATTCAATTTCATCCTTTTGACCAAAACAAAACTTCTCCTCTATACTCAATATATTCATGAAATAATAGGAGATGAAGTCAATGGCAAGACGTAAACGGAATTGGAGGCCAAATGCAAACTACCATGTCGTCATGCGCGGTAATAATAGACAGAGCATCTATGCTAACGAGGAAGACATGTTGCACCTGATGCGCTGCATAGGCCATGCATCTATAGATTATCAATTTACTATTTTCGCATTCTGTATTATGACAAATCACTATCATATTCTACTTCAATCTGAAGACAATCTATCTAAAATTATGCGGCATATCAATCGGAAATACAGCGATTATTACTCTAAACGATACGGGTATATCGGACAGCTTTACCAGGGCCGTTATTATTCGAAAGAAGTAAAATCTCCTTATGCCATGCTCGCCGTCAGCCGCTATATTCACCGCAATCCGATCGCAACCAAAACACCAATGGTCAAACAGTTGGCTGATTATCCATTCAGTACATTCCCCTACTACTATTATTCTTCTGATCCATCACCTTATCCGTATATTGATACATCAGAACTACCGCACTGCCTACCTCAACCATTCAAGAAAACCACAGAAGCCTACGTGAATTATTGTTTAATGGACTTGGAAGATATATTAAATGTCCGCAAAAGTACTGACATTCTAAATGTGCTTACGTAATTCCAATAAAACGAAACTCAAAAAGGCTTCTAATCCAGTGGATTAGAAGCCTTTTGTATTGCGCATTTAATTGTCAGAATAGTTCTTAATTGTGTGAGGACCTGGTACCGTCAGTCTGGTACCGTCAATCCAGCTTGTAAGTCTTCGTCTCTATCGTCCTATTCTTCTCATTATAAGCCTTGATAGTAACAGAACTACCCGCTTTTAAGTTAGTAAACGTATGACTAAACTCGTTCCACCCTGTCATACGAAGTGAAATTCCATTAATCTTTACCGAATGAACTTCAGGTTTTACGGTAATTTTAAAATGATGCAACCCTTTGCCTGAAGTATAGTGCAATGTCTCTATAGCTGCTGATGGATCGGTAACTTCAAAGGGCATTGTGGTTTTAGCGCTCAACACTTCCCCTTTGATCGAGCGCATTTTATCTGACACTTCTAGCTGGTATACCTTTCCTGGCACGTAAGATGTTCGTGGTGTCACTTTAATGGTCCTACCATCACGTAATAACTCTACAGAAGCTGCATGTTTTTTACTACCATCCATTATATAAATATTCGCTTCAGTTACGGTGCTCGGATTTACCTGTAAGCTAAATTTTATGTTCCATGTTTTCATAGTGTCATGGACTGATTTAGATGGGAATGACTTTGCCGAGGCAGCAGGTGCAATGACTAAAGTGACCAAGCACATTAGTACTGTCGATAAAAAGAATCGTTTCCACATATTCAATACTCCTCACCTTCCTTAATAGGTCGTTCCTACTTTCAAGTCTTCAAGAGAATAATATTTAAGTATGTTCGTCAATAAAGATTGATCTGTCAGTAATGAATATAATGTATAACTTCCTTCAAGTGGGCTAGCAGGAAGATCTGTAAAAACTTTATTCCCTGCGACCATTTTATTAAATGAAGAGTCTACAAGAATATCTGCATCATCATACACTACAACTTCTAAAGTACTGTCTGGCTGAACATCATCAAATACAAAAGTGAATTTACCATTCACTCTAACTTCCGACTCTTTTGATACTTCTCCATCTGCTGAATGAATTGTTGCGACTGCCTTCTTTGCAAATGCATCTGCTTCGACTTCGACTGTAGTTAGTGAGTTGTTACCGAGTTTAGTTGCATACGTGTATACCTTCTGAATTACCTTCTTTGGAACTTCAATGCGTATATTGTTAATTCCAAATTGATCGATATAATCAGCTAATCCCGAGTCGAGAATATCAGCAAATGATTCTTCAGATTGAATAACGGGGACTCTAATCAATAAATTTTGATTCACTTGTATATCATTCTTATAGTTACTAAGCACACTTTTTGGAACAGTCACTACTATCCTTTGATCTCGTACAATAGAGTAACTAGTATTTTGGGGTAATTGTATACTAAGCGTTTTGTTATTTACAATAAACTTACCATCTTTCGCTATAGCGGAAGATGCGATCGCCCACTCTTTTGTTTGGTCAGTTGTCACAAACCCTTTAAGTAATGCAGACTTTTTACTAGCATTCGTTTCAATGGTAGGATCCCATTCTGCATTCACCAACGTAATGGATATAGAACGATTGCCCGCTCGAACTTCAGACTCTGCAAAAGATGTCTGTCCTAAATTCGCAGACGCAACTCCACCTATAAAAACTGTTCCATTTTCTATATTCTTTTCTTTTAATCCCATACTATTATAGTCTTTTAATAAACTAGTTTTCATTTTCAAAGTGAAAGACTGTGCGCTTTTCGTTGAATATGTTGGAACAGCAGGCAGTTTAATCGTCAATTTGTTTTTAGCCACTGAGTAATCAGAGGGCGCGAAATTCCAAGGCAATGAACCACCACTAAACATTGCTTTTACCTCTATAACACTTAATTTATCTTTAAACTCTGCATTATTCAGTGTTACAACAAGCGTTTTACTTCCTTTTTGAACGTCTTCTGTCTCCAAATTCATTCCCGTTCCAGACAACGATGCAGTGACAGCAGCCACTTTAAATGCAGATTCCACTAGTAAGGGTTCAGATGCACGAACACTAAGTAGCTCTTTGGGTATGGAAATATTTACATTTTGATCTTCTGTCAATTCGAACGTAGTGTTATTCTCAAGCTTCAAAGTTGCAGTTGTATCATTTGTTCTGGTTATTTTATAACTAATTGATTTATTATTAGTTGTCAATAAAACAATCGGTTTGGTAGCTTGAAGACTTTCTAGATTTGATTTCCAACTATCATTTTTCAGGGAAATGATTACAGTTTGACCACCTTTTACCACGTCCAAATCATTCATTTTACTTGTGGCAGTACCTGTAATGGTTGCTGTTTGATTTTTGATAGCTTCAACTTTTAGATTATACTCTTTACTTAAGAAGTTTTGATCCGATTCTAGTAGAGACTTTTCTGTTAGCTCTCCGCTCTTAAATTTAATGTCTCCACTAAATTTTGCGGAAACTGCTGGTAACTTGATTGTGACTGTATAATTATTTGTGCGTTTCACATCTGCTCGGGCCAATACTTCTGCTTCAGATGCACCCCATGTGAACGCTTTTAAAAGACTTTCGCGCTTCGTAGTATTTGTAGATACGTCGTTTTTCCATACATTATTCACCAATGTCAGGACAACGATTTTTCCACCTTTAGCGAAGTCCGTCTGCGTAATAACTGGCACAGCTGTACCAGATAACAGAACTTTAGGTTGCGCTTTTATGCTGAATTGTTGAACAGGAATTTTCACATCGTTCTCTAGCAATTGATAAGGAATATTTATAGACAAATTCAGGTCTTTTATTAAATGAAGATTGTCCACTGTAGGAAAAGTAATAGTGACAACTGAACCATTAACATCGACATCTACATTGTTAGAGGATAATTTGTTTTTAATTAATTCCCACTGATCTTTCTGATCCTTTGCTTGAATACTTTCGAGAAGAAGATTTTTCTTTTCGGCAGAAGACAAAGCCCACTTGGCATTCTCTAATTTAAGCATCAATTTCGGTGAAGGCGATACATTCCTTAAATCTTTTTCTTGTAACGTTCCATTAATGCTCATAGTAGGAGTGACATCTGATTTGATTGTAAATGTAACAGGAGTTGCTGATATTTGATCGCCAGTAATGACCGTCCCCGTTTCACTAATAATTCCTTCGCTATTTACACTCTCAACTGTATAAAATACTTCAGGTACCTCAACTTGGACATTACCTATGTAGTTACTATTTAAGGCAGGCAATTTTATTTTTAACGTTCTCTTGTCATCAGAGTATGATATCGTTTTGTTAGGGTCGGTATTTTTCAGAGTTTTTGCTGCATCCCAAACACCTACACTCGAGTCTTTAAAACTATCTAACAATACATTGAAATTAGTAATTTTCGTTATATACTGTTCATTCCATTTGGCATTTAACAACTGCAATTCTATTACTTTGCCACCCTTTTGTATGTTATTTAGTGCTGTATCCTTCGTAATAGACCCACCTAATGAAATATTAGGCTCAGCAAAAATCGTGAAGTTTACAGGCGTTACTTCACCTGGCCATTTTTCAATTAACACAGGATTAATATTGATTGTCACGTCTTGGTTTTCAGTAGCTTTATAATCTTTTCCACTTGGTAATGTTAAGATCAACTCGGTTCTATCTAGTGGCTTTAGTTGGACGATAATATCTTTTTTGAAATTATCCCACCCTTCTTTTTCTTGATCGGCAATAATGGCATCAAGTAAGATTTTCTTTTTTTCTACATTTGTTAATATGTCAGTAGCCCATTCTTTGCCATTCGCCAATTTCAAATTAAGTATAAATCCTTTCTTGTTAATATCTGATACAGTAGTGTATTTTTTATCTAACGTGACCGTTGTGACCGTCTCATCTGCCGCTATAGCGAGTGTGGGTGATACAGTTGAAAGCACTAGCATAATCGCAATTAACGGAAAGAATATTATCCTCCATCTGTCCTTGTTCTTCATATTCCTCATTACATCTCCTCTTTTCTCTTCATCCTGTCTACATTGTAAACATAGCAGTTTGATTCACTTTACTGTTTTGCTATCGGTCAAAACCACAAGAAGTTTAGTCCTTTTTACCAATTACATTAGGTAGAACTAAAGCTCTGTATTACAAGTGAAATTAAACATTTATTGAAATTCCATTAAGTAAGAATATATTTCAAATTAACATACACTTACTCATTTCACACTACAATTTCATCAGACTCCAAAAAGACCTCTAACCCATTGGAATAGAAGTCTTTTTGAGTTGCGTATAAAATTGTCAAAATAGTTTCGAAGTTGTGCCGGGACCTGGTACCGCCACACCGCCACCGACCGACCAACCAACCCAATCAATAAATCCCCATAATCCCAAGCGCAATCGCAGGAATCAACGAAAGCATAGGGAACACTATCGCAATCACACCCATCTCCCTATACGATTCCTTATGCGTCATGCCTGTCACAATCAAAATCGTCAAGATCGCGCCGTTATGAGGAAGGGAATCCAATCCCCCGGAAGCAATCGATGCAATTCGGTGAAAGGCTTCAGGCGCAGGACCAGTAGTCGTCGCAATTTCATAGTAATGCGAGCCAAGTGCTTCCAATGTGATACCAAGACCACCGGAAGCCGACCCTGTTGCTCCCGCTAAAACGTTTACCGCAATAGCTTCAGAAATTAAGGGATTTGCATTGATTCCTAAGATCGCGTCGCTTAACTTTTCAAAGCCTGGAACAGATCGTACAATTGTTCCAAACCCTACTGCCGCACTTGTATTAATCATCGCCATGACGGAATCGCTCGCTCCACTGTTTACCGCTTTTGTGAAGCCTTTAAATTCTCTGATTGAAATGATCAATATAAGAACAATTCCTGTTGCAAGAGATATGACAATATCCCATTTTAAAAAGTTCAATGTGATGATTACAGCCAGTAAAGGTAGTAAAGAAAGAATGATATGTGGATACTTCGTACGTGGTTCTGCATTCAAATCCTCTTCACGTTCTTCGAAAACTTCTCCTGCTTCTCTTAACACGCGTACTCTACGATTCAAATACAATATGGAAGAGACAATCATGAACGCTGATGAAACAATTCCTATTATTGGAGCCGCTGCCGCTGTCGTATGAAAGTACTGTGTTGGAATTAGGTTCTGAATTTGCGGTGTGCCCGGCAATGCCGTCATGGCGAATGTCATCATCCCCGCAACAATCGTTCCCGGAAGAAGACGTCTGCTTATATTCGCTTCACGGAACATATTCAGTGCCAATGGATAGACTGCGAAAACAACAACGAAAACACTTACACCACCGTAAGCCAATACACTTGCTGCCACAATGACACCAATGATGGCACGCTCTTTACCAAAAACGCGTGAGATTCCAATAGCTACTGAATGGGCCATTCCGCTGTACTCCATCAATTTCCCGAAAATCGCCCCCAACATAAACACTGGGAACCATTGCTTCGCAAAATTAACGAAACCTGTCATATATGTATCCGTATACGCATCCAATAAGTTCAATCCACCAAATAACGCTACGATTCCTGCACAAATCGGTGCAATCCAAATGATCGACCAACCTCTATAAGCCAATACCATCAGCAACACTAAACCTATAAATATCCCTAACATCCTATCCCTCCTCCATCAGGCTGTTTACTTTTCTATCGTCAAACTACTTTATGTTAGAAATAAAGCAGGATCGAAGTTATGTATTCACTACGATCCTGCCTATGGTCAATCAACTACTTGGGAAGTCGAAATCTGTTTTACTTTCATCATTGTAAGAAGTATCGAACCATCTCTCAGAAACGGTTTTAGTTTTCGTAAAGAAACGAACAGTATCCGGACCGAACATTTGCCCTTCACCAAATCTGGAGCGTTTCCATCCACCGAAGTTATGGTAACCAACCGGAATTGGAATCGGAACATTCACTCCTACCATTCCCACTTCAATTTGATCCGTGAATGTTCTTGCAGCGCTTCCACTGTTGGTATAGATCGTAACGCCATTACCATATTCATGCTCATTAATCAGATCAACCGCTTGTTCCAGCGTATCTACCCTAACAACGATTCGTGCAGGACCGAAGACCTCTTCCTTATACACATTCATATCTGTTGTTACATGATCGAGCAATGTTGGTGCTAAGTAATAGCCATTTTCATCCGCTACTTTAGGATTTCGTCCGTCCGCTGCGAGAACGGCTCCTTCTTCTATGGCCAGATCGATGGATTTTATTACACTCGCTTTTGCCTCAGCACTAATCACAGGTCCAAAATCTGCCTCTTTGTCATCGAACTTTCCGACTTTTAGCTCGTTTACTTTTTCCGTTAGCTTCGCAACAAACGCGTCAGCTGTTTTCTCACCTACAGGAATCGCAGTAGAAATCGCCATGCATCTTTGTGATGCGGCACCATAAGCTGCACCGAGGAATGAATTGACCGCTGTATCGATATCCGCATCCGGCATGATGACCATATTATTCTTTCCGCCACCGAATGCCTGTACACGCTTATGATTTTTCGTCCCTTTTTCATAAACTGCTTCAGCTACCGGCGTCGACCCTACAAAGCTAACAGCCATAACATCTTTATTCGCAAGCAGTGCATCCACAGCCTCTTTATCACCATTGACCACATTCCAAACACCAGCTGGCAGTCCTGCTTCAGACCATAGCTCCGCAAGAATTAATGCAGAATGAGGAACTTTTTCTGAAGGTTTCAGAATCATCGCGTTACCCACTGCTACTGCCATTGTACTCATCGCGACAGGTACCATGACCGGGAAGTTAAAGGGTGAAATACAAGTTACAACACCTAATGGCTTATGCATGGAGTACGAATTAATCTCTCCCCCTACATTTACCGAGTGCTCTCCTTTTAACAAGTGTGGAGCGCCAATGGCAAAGTCCACCGACTCGATACCACGTGTAATCTCACCTGTTGCATCGGATATTGTTTTTCCGTTTTCCTCACCTATCGCATAGGCCAATCGATCCGTGTTTTCTACAAGTAGGGCACGGAACTTGTGAAGCACTTCCATCCGTTTTCCAACTGAAATCTTAGACCAGTGAGTAAATCCTTCTTTCGCTAGCTTCACGACCTCATTTACTTCTTCTGTTGAAGCCAATGGTACTTTCGCAATCTTCTCTCCAGTGGATGGATTAAAGACATCTCCAAATCGTCCACTCTTGCCTTCTACCTCTTCACCATTAATAAAATGAGTTAATGTCTTTACATCTGTTTTTTGCATATGTCCATTCCTCCTAATTTATAGTAGATTTTCTTATACGTTTTGCTTTTGTTTATTCAACTTGTCTTGGATCATCAAGTAGGAAGAAGACATATCTTCATGAGCGTGACCCTTTTCTACTTCCGCTTCATAGTATTCAATAAGTTGCGACGCAATCGGCAGCTCTCCGTCAAGAGAATCCGATACGTGCTTTGCAAGCTTTAAATCTTTTAATAGTAATGAAGTCGTGAATGCACCTTTATTGTACTCATCTTGTGAAATATACGTCTTATAGTTACGAGTAAGAATTGTACTTGCACCCGAGCTAACGTTGACGATGTCATACACGATATCCTGATCAACACCTGCAAGCTTTGCTAATGAAAGTGCCTCAGCAACCGCTTGATTGTGAATACCTGCCATCATATTATTGATGAGCTTAACGATAGTACCAACACCCGGATCTTTTCCTACATGGAATACATTCGATCCAATAGCCTGTAGATAAGGCAGTACCGATTCAAATGTTTCTTTCTCGCCACCGACCATGATGGATAACGTAGCGTTCACCGCACCACTGACACTTCCGCTGACTGGAGCTCCCAAATATTCAAGGCTTTGCTGTAATGCCTCTTTTTCAATCTTCCTGTTCAACTCAGGTGAAATCGTGCTTAAATCTACTAACACCAACGGCTTCGTAGCGCTATTCACGATTCCCTCTTCGCCTAAATACACATTTTCCGCAATAGCAGGAGTAGGTAGACTAGTGAAAACGAGATCCACTTCCTTTAATAACGAAGCAGTTGTCAGGCCGACATGCCCACCCAATTCACCGAAGCTCTTTTCCGACTCTTTATTGATATCCAAAGCATAAACCGAATAACCTTTTTTCAATAAATTACGCGCCATCGGGAAGCCCATATTCCCAAGCCCAATAAATCCAATCTTCTTTTCATTAGCCATACATATTCCTCCTCTTTAATTCGCTTAACTTATGTAAGCGTTATCATTAGTAGTAAAAAAATATAGATACCTAACAGTTTGTAAACGTTAAACTACTTTTCATTTAGCAATAATTTCTTTCGCATACCGTAGTCACATACTACAGTCACTCAATAATATCTAAAAATATCCAAACAGTCAACCCGTTTTCTAAAAATTTTAAATAAATTCGTGAACATGGTATCCTGTTAACAAACATGGTAGAGGAGGAACAGAACATGACAGAACTTACACCCCGACAATTAAAAGCGCAAGAGACCAAGAAAAACCTCCTAGAAAAAGGCTTAGAGCTTTTCCATGAAAGAGGTTTCGATAATGTAACGGTAGAAAGTATTGCAAAAGCATGTAATGTTTCCAAAGGAGCATTCTACGTCCATTTTAATTCGAAATATGATGTCTTTTTGGAAAAGTTTAAAGATATCGATGAATTTTACCTATCATTCATTCCGAGCATTCCCGCTGATCTCAAGGCTTCAGAAAAGATTCTTCTTTTCTATAAAGGTCAAATGACGTATTTGAGGGATGTCTTAGGAAAAGATTTCATTCATACGATTTACACAAGTGCACTGGCATTAACGATAAATGACGATCACTATTTAACTAACCAAAATCGCCAATTGTATCAAATCATTCGCTCTTATGTAGAAGAAGGAGTAGAACGAAAAGAGTTTAAACGAGAGCTTTCGGTCGATGAGATTTCAATGCTCGTCACACGCTGCATGCGGGGAACGATCTATGACTGGATCATATTTAGAGAACGTCTGGATCCTGTAGTAGAAATTCACAGTATTACTTCCGTAGTGTTAGATGGATTAAAATGTGATAGTAATTCTATTAAGAGAGCGTGATAACATATCAGACTCCCTTTACCCATCGCTTGTTATTTCACCGTAAAGATCGATTGCTTCTTCCATGTACAACAGAAACTACACGAAAGCATTCGGTTTCAACTTTAGTAAATTCAAACACCTTCTACCTGTTTTGGGAGAAGGTGTTTTTACTGTAGGAACGAATACATCACCAACCGAATTGTGTGGGGACCTGGCACCGTGTCCTGACTGGAGGAACGAATGCATCCACAACCGAATTGTGTCGGGACCTGGCACCGTGTCCTGACTGGAGGAACGAATGCATCCACAACCGAATTGCGTCGGGACCTGGCACCGTGTCCTGACTGGAGGAACGAATCATCCACAACCGAATTGTGTGAGGACCTGGCACCGTGTCCTGACTGTAGGAACGAATACATCCCCAACCGAATTGTGTGGAGACCTGGTACCGTGTCCTGACTGTAGGAACGAATGCATCCACAACCGAATTGTGTGGGGACCTGGCACCGTGTCCCCCAGTGTCCCCCGTCTCCACATATGTACTAATCCCCCATCCCCCAACATATAGATAGTCCGTAAGAGAAAAGGGAGGAATCATTCATGAAGTCAGCAATACAAAAGAGCAACGCAAGAGGTACTACAAAACAGACCACAATGAAAGCAGCGATCGTTAAAGAATTCCAGACAAAGTTGCAGATCGAAGACACACCAAAACCGACACCAGGAGCCGGTCAGGCATTAGTTAAACTAGAAGCATGCGGCGTTTGTCATACAGACTTACACGCAATCAACGGTGACTGGCCTGTCAAACCGAAACTTCCTCTCATTCCAGGACATGAAGGCGTAGGAATTGTAGAAGCTATTGGACCGAACGTCACGTCCGTAAAAATTGGTGACCGCGTCGGTATACCTTGGCTCTACTCTGCATGTGGTGAGTGTGATTATTGTCTAGAAGGGAAAGAAACATTGTGCCATAGTCAAGAAAATGGTGGCTATTCAGTGGACGGCGGATATGCGGAGTATTGCCTTGCAGCTGCGGATTACGTCGCGAAGATTCCTGAAAACCTAAGCTCTGTTGAAGCCGCACCGATTCTATGTGCAGGCGTGACAACATATAAAGCGTTAAAAGTTTCCGGCGCAAAACCAGGTGACTGGGTCGCGATTTATGGCATCGGTGGATTGGGCCATGTAGCGCTACAGTATGCGAAGGCTATGGGGTTCAATGTAGTGGCGGTAGATATTGCGGATGAAAAATTAGAGCTTGCGAAGAAACTCGGAGCTGACATTACAGTGAACGGCAAAAATGAAGATCCTGCCGAAGCGATTCAAAAACAAGTCGGTGGCGTACAGGCGGCCATTAGCGTAGCTGTAGCTCAAGTACCATTTGAGCAAGCGTATCGTTCCGTTAAACGTGGTGGCACTTTGGTCGCTGTTGGACTTCCACACGAAGATTTACCGATTCCTATCTTTAATACGGTTCTCAACGGTATTACTGTAAAAGGTTCTATCGTTGGAACACGAATCGATATGAAAGAAGCGTTGGATTTTGCTGCGCGTGGTAAAGTGAAGGCGCAGATTGAAACGGCTCCCCTTTCTGATGTGAATGCAGTTCTTGAAAAGATGGAAAAAGGGCAGATCAATGGGCGTATCGTGTTGACGTTTGATTGATAACAAGTAGAACAGTAACAACATAATTCCATATCCAGATCATCAGAACGAGGCTTCCAATCAGATTATCGATTGGAAGCCTCGTTTATTGTGGTTTATTCGGTTGGTAGAATAGCCTGTGTTGCAAATCCTTATCCGGTAATAGAATGAAAAACACAAAACTCCTTCTATTACTACTCAGCCAGGTAACCTTTGGCCGCTATTTATTGAAGGATGTTAAAGACTACTCTATAAATACTCTTTTATTTACAACAACCGTGTGTATTGCATTACATCGCCTTGCTGGAGGTTACATATAGTACAGCAAGGAGGTGAAGTTTATGTCGAAATGTGAAAAAGTAAGCAAAGAATGGCTTTTCTTCTTCGGGCTTATAGCCGGATATGCTTTGCTCGGCTTGTTCTTGATTATCCCCGCCATATTGCCAATCGGAAACGCGGTGCTGTTGGTCCTATTTGTGTTTATCGTGACCATCATCGTGTTGTTCGCCTTGGCGATCATTCTGAAAGGACTGTCCCGGCTGTTTCATCATCGTAAACACTGATGATTAAATGCAGCCGCCACTTTAGTAGTGGCGGCTGTGTTGTACATATTTAAGTGTACTGGCCTAGTACCTCCTCCCATTCAAGACTCAACACGTGATTTCGTCGGATTGCCTTTTGGTGATGGAATGTCAGTGGATTCAGCTAATTTCATTAAATAATATATTTCTTCACGCGCCATGTGATCTGCCATTAAGGGGGTTAGTGTCCCTAGCGTTTCTTTCTTCAAATCCATCTCTTCCTGTAAACTCTTCAATTCATTCATTCCCTAGTCATACTATGTGTAGCCGCTGCTTTTATGTATGTGTTCACGGTAGAGATACACCATGGTTATTCCAGACAAACATAGACTTTCACGCGCAACCAGTATATAGAAGCGAAGGTTAAATAACTCATGGACGTGCTGCATATAGTGAGCATAAATACAATTAGAGGACGTGGTTGCGATAATAGAAAGAGCGCTACTTTTCATTATCATCTTACGAGTCATTTCAGGAAGTATAGAAATAACAGCTGCTGCACTCATGTTTAAATTCAATGACTTGGAAAAGGCGTTTTATATTAACTCTTTACTTGCATTAGTAGGCCCTTTTATACTAATTGTTACGACAGGAATAGCCTTGCACGGTCTCACAGAAAAAATATCTTTAGTACGAATGATTTGTCTTTTTGCAGGAATCTTCCTCATTCTGTTTAGTTTAAAGTCCAAATGAATTCTTCATTCCATACATATTCGGAAATAGAAATGGACCTGACAGTTCAACATGACTGTCGGGTCCATTTTAGTTTTTTGCATTCGATTCTTCAATTTCCTCGATATTAATGAACTTAAAAACCATAACAGTCAAAATGACTCCCAGTACAGCGGCAATGATATAACTGCCGAGGAGAAAATCTTTCATCGCAATTGACATCAAAGGCGGGCCTGCTGCTACTCCAATAAATCTTGCTGAACTATAAAATGAGGAAACAGTGCCTCGCAGCTCTTTTTCAATATTTTCCGTTATAATTGCATCCAATGCAGGCAATAAGGCACCAATGGCTACTCCCACTATAGTCGTCACGATTAACAAGAAAACCAACTTTTTGCTTGTTAAGCCAACGAAAACGACACTGGCTGACATGACAATTAAGCAAATGATCATTAACCTTTTTATCGTTTTCAGATCCCCTTTAATTTTCCGACCTGATAAATAGGAAGCAATGCAGAGGAATAATAGCGGAATAGCTAAAACAAATCCTTTTTTGATCCCCATAATATCATGTGTTTTTTCAAGATTTTCTGAGAGAAAAAACAACATACTGAATAATACTAGCATGACGAGTACTCCATTGAGAAAGACGGTATATAACCATTTACCTTCTGACGCAAATATTTTCTTCGTGTTCTTTATAAACACCTTAAACTTTACTGGTTCATCCTTCTCTTTCGGCACTTTAACAAAGAAAAAGATCAATACAAAAGAAATGACACTAAGTACGGAAATAGAGAAGAACGGCAGGAACCATAATACAGCAGCAAATACTGAACCTAAAATAGGAGCTAATACTTTACCAAACGTGTTCGACGTTTCAATAATCCCTAAACAATTACTGCTTTTCTCGCCATCATCTTTATATAAATCCCCTACAAGCGGTAAAACGATTGGCATAGCACCAGCCGCTCCCATACCTTGTAATACCCGGCCGATAATAATCATCGTATACGGGTCATCCATCTTCCACGAAGCAAATCCTGCAATGAGACCCCCGATCAATGCAAAGACCAAACTTGGCAATATCACCATCTTCCGTCCGAAGCGGTCCGACAAGTATCCCGCTACTGGTATAAGGAAAATAGCCGCCACCGAATAACTGGTAATGATCATACTCGATTGGAACGATGTAATTCCCACTTTGTCTTCCAATAAGGGTAGTACGGGTATGAGCATGGAATTCCCCAGCGTCATAATAAGAGGAATTGAGGCTAGACTTACAATGCACCATACACTAACTTTGTCAGCACCTTTTTCCATTACCACACCTCATCATATTTTGCTCTACAGATTAAAGGTATGATTTCCTAACGATTTTTTTTATACTTGACTAGTTATTTCATTATCGTTGCTAACATTATATGTAAAATACCATACGAAAACATCCCAGCGAAGATTAGTTAAAATAACGCTTGATAAGCCTCGATCCCGAAGTAAATTCCAAAACCGATCATAGATATAGAAGAAATAATGGAAACGATTATTAAAAGCCGATCGGATAAGAGCTTGCGTGCCCCACTGGATAAAATGGCCATAATCAAATCCACAATCATAATTCCCGACAAAATCGCCAGACTGTTTATAATGATTTGATGTTCCGTTGAGCCACTAGCTGTTTTTGCAAGAATGGAACCGTATATACCTAACCAAAAAATAATAGTCAACGGATTCAACAATGACATCAAAAAGCCGGTCAGCATGGTTGTTCTTAGTCTGACTCTTTTACCGAATTTCCAACCCGTTTCAATCTTATTCAAAGTCAGCAAATTTTCTATACCTGTGTACATAAGAACAAAACACCCGAACGACCAGAGAATGATCTTAATTAAAGGATATTCAATAAATTGTCCAACGCCAAAGTACACGAGGAACATATACATAATATCCGTTATCACGGAACCAAAACTAAAAGCCCAAGCATGAAAAAATCCTCTTTTTAATCCCGTATTTAACAGAACGGTTTTAACAGGACCAATTGGCGCAGCTAAGGATGCTCCCAAGAATATATATACAAACAGTGAATTCACAAATCTACCCCCTCTGAAATGCAGTCCTTGCATTTTATTCGAAAATATTGACGTATAGGACTTTTCAGGAGAGATTTCAGAATGTTTTTTTAAGTACTACGAATATCAGCAGCTCAGTCTAGCCAAGTAGATTTTATAAAAGGATCTCTACTATTTAATGTTCATCATGAGAAATGCACGGGAACCCCGTCACGTCTTCAAATGGATTAAATAATAACTACTTCATATAGATGAGTAGCGCAATCAAATGTGCAATAGGCAGCCAGTGAATGCGGCCCCTACTCAACGGAGTCTATCGCAAACTGGTAGATTACTACTGGATCATCATGGTGCTCAGTCGAGTTCTAAAACTAACAGACAAGGCCAGTGTAGTAGCATTAGTTGTATTCATCTCACTCCGAATTATTGCATCTTCACGATATTAACAATGCTTTTATTTGGAATGATTAAATTGTGTGGGGACCTGGTACCACAATAAAACGACTATTCAGGAAAACTACATTCCCCAAATAGCCGTTCTATTATATTCAACGTCCCATAGCTTCATTAAAAATCTCATCACGGCGTACTTTCTTACCCTTTTCATATTCATCCCGAAAGCTTTTCGAATATGCATTACTGTAGCCATTAGCTTCCAAATCTTTCTCCAAAGATTCTATTATTCCATTAAACATAAAATCCGTCTTGGCTTCAAAGGTGTCTGCTACCCCCATATATTTGCTATACATATAGGCATAACTGAAACTCTTCTCTGCTTCTTTTTTTATACTGTATTCATCTTTCACGCGGTCGATCACGGAATTGTGTTTGTCATCCACTTGTTCATGAAAATTCGTGAATACCGGTTCGTATTTCTTTTTAATTTCGGCAACAGTTGCTTTAACAGTCGACTTTTGGCTATTTGCATCATCATTCGATACCTCGTCATCTTGCCACGTCGATATCGATGAAGGTCTGTCGATACTACTGTGATCGGCATTGTCTCCTGATAGTGTAACACTCAATAATTCAGTATCATCATCAGAACTTGATGTGGTCCCTTCGTCTGACTGCCCACCCTCCCAGTCCTCTTCTTCTAATACAGGATGTACTTTACTAAGTTTACCCTCTGTTTGATCCATCACGAGCTTTGTTCCTTTTGGCAATACTACATCGTACGGATCTTCTAAAATATTATCTATCTGATCATCTGCCACATCGTATTCTTTGAATTGAAAGATATAAAGAAGATAGCTGCCACTAACGATAATAAGTGCTATTACTACAGATAATAAAATGAATAATTTCTTCTTCATAAAGAACCCCTTCACTTGATATATTTTATATAAGTTTATCAGATTGCTTAATAGATAGGGAACAACAATTGGTATATTGAGGATTTTTTTTGTAATGTACGACTTGGCGTTCTTGCTATAATTTAAGTTGAATCCTTTGATTGTGGTTCACTTAGGTAATAAAAAAATGTCTACCAGCGAATTGTATCGCTGGTAGACACCTATTGGTACAAAACAAGTAAAGCATCGCAAAGTATTTTAGCCGCCATACTCTCGAATCATTTCAGTCGTCTTAGTTTTCTCTTCATCTGGTACCAACAAATACCAAATGTCATTAATCACTTTATTCTCACCTGTTATTTGATACGTTGATATATCACGTCGTACGTTTTTATAATTTTTATATAATTCTTGAATTTCGTCAAAATCCAAGTTTGTTACTACGTTTTTCCCAAGTATACCGATTAATTTATTGATTCTAGTGACAGACTTGACATTGACTCCCTTGTCAATAACGGCTTGGATCACTTTTCTCTGTCTTTCATTACGACCTACGTCGCCTTCCGGATCGTTTTTACGCATACGTACATACGAAAGAGCTTCTTTACCATTAAGCGTGACCTCGCCCTCTTTAAAGGTTCGTCCACCTTCAGTAAACTCAAAATTATTATGAATGGTAATACCGTCAACCGCATCTACTAAATCCTCTAACCCTTCCATATTCACCCGCACATAATAATCCAAGTCAATATCTAAAAACTTTTCAACCGTATCAACAGACATTTCACTGCCGCCAAATGCGTACGCATGATTGATCTTATCCTTTACACCTTTTCCGACAATTTCTGTCAAAGTATCACGAGGAATACTTACCATTTGCGCTCTTGAATTGTCCGCATCTAATGTCATAACAATCATCGTATCCGACCGGCCTTTATCTCCTGCGCGCTCGTCCACTCCCATTAACAAGACATTCAAAGAATCACGCTTGGCCACTTTTTCTTTTGTGACTTCTGTGTCAATAGCTTTAACAGATTCATGAGTATCTTTATTCACAGTAGATTTAACAGAGCCATACACAGTGAATAAATAAATCCCGCCAGCCACTACGAGAATTGCGATCGTTATGAGTGTAATCCATAACCACTTTAATTTACTTTTTTTCTTTCTTGCCAATCCATTCATCCCCTAAATCCCTATATTCTACAGAGTATGTAATTTACAAATTTATAGTATGTATGACACAATCTATTATATTCTATAATATCACACTACTTTTTGCCCTGCTAATTTTATTTTGATTGTGAGGATGTTTTGAAATGGATGTATAAATATAAAAATTCTTTTATCTGATTGCTCGGCTTGCTTTTTATTGTCTCAGTTTAATTGGTGGCTGTACTATACATATATAATTGTGTGCGGACCTGGCACATTCTATGATATCCCTATCAATAAGCACGAGTAACCCATAGTTTCTCCCAATCCTTATATTCACTATTTCCTTGTCCAGCATCATAATCAATTGTCACTTTATTTAAATCGATCCACCTAATCATCTGATCACCATCGAAATAAAATCGTTGTTCTTTATCGCCCTCATATTGGAAAATGAAAAATACTTCTCCATTTCCAGTATAGTAGTACTCGACAGTACCTTCAGAAGAACGATCTATTGTTTTCCGTATAACTCCATCGCTATCACTATAATTAATCATGGTATTTGAAAAAACTGCTTCATCCATCGAAGATATATGGTCATTAATCCAATGATACTCTTTTCTAATATCTAAGATAATAGGTTCTATCTCACCTGGATGTATTAATGGTTCTTCTTCCATCGTCTTCGAAGCACTAGAATGGATAGATTGATTAAAAGCGATAACTTTATAGATAGGTTGATCCTTTTCCGCTTCTGAATAAAAAGTCAACGTGGAATCTTCAGTGCCATACGATATATAATACGAACTATCTTCCTGTCCGCTATCTACAGACAATTGATCACTTTTCTCCTTGAGCACGGCACGGACATCTTCAAGATCTGCTGTAGATTTTGAATCCAATAGTAGAAGCGCTGAATGGATACGATGATAGCCAGGTACACGACTGTAGGTAGCATCCTCATAATCCATGCGATCTTCACCTTCCCTAACATACTCCACATTAGCTGCTCCAAGCATGTCTAGTAGTTCTTCCCTCGTACTACCTAGATGGTATACCGAAAGCATATCGCCATTTCTCATATTCTCGAGTATATCTACGTCTTGATAAAGCAGAGTAGCCGTCGACTCATCACGTACAACAACATTTGACTCTTCTTTTTCTTCTTTGACTACCGGAGCGGCCACAGCTTCAAGCGGTGGTTCATCTTTGTTCATTCCGAATACAAAGTATACTGCTACCAAAATGACGATTGCACTACCAACAAGTAAAAATATGTATGGTCGCTTTTTTGTTTTATTGGATGCATTCTCCGTACTTCTATCCATTTGGGATGAAACACTCGGTAATTTAGCTCCACAGTTTTCACAAAAAGCTTCACCGTTTGCAACAGTTCCGCAGTTTTCACAATGTACCATAGCCACTTTCCTTTCATCTTACCTCTGCATATATATACCTAATTAAAGCATATACCTCTATAAATAAGAAGTAGTAATACGGAAAGATTAAAAAAATTCCTGAATTTAACTGAATTAGTAATTTCCTTTTCCTCTCTTGCATTTAATTATAGTTATATAAGACTCAGGTCCTTTAAAATTTCCACTTATCCATTATTTATACCTACTAATGAATTTTTCATGTATAATTCATAGGACCAATACAAAGGAGTGAATCAAATGAAGTTTTGTACCGAATGCGGCCAAAAGAGCGATGAAACGTCCACATTCTGCGAAAACTGCGGCACACCGTTTGGCGACGAAAAGAATTCTTCTAGTTCGCCAGCCACCAACCTACATAGTACATCTTTCCAACCGGTCCAAGTACCAGCAAAGAAAATGAGTAAAAAGCAAAAGATTGGGGGAACGATCGCAGGCTTAGCTATCCTTCTACTCATTGTCGCTCACTTGATATTGAGCAGTGTGTATGACCCTGTAAAGAAAGTGCAGGCGATGAACGAAGCGTATAACAGCCAAGATAAACCAGCCTTACTCCAGCAGTTTGCTCTTAAGAAAGGAACCGTCGCAAGTCCTGAAAACTTTTATTCTATTGTAAATGAATATGGCTGGACCGATTTACGCAACCAACTGATGATCGAAGCAGAACACGTCAAAACTAAGCAGCCAACCGATCTTATTTATCATAATGGCGAATTCATCTCCGTCAATCCTAAACCTAAAGTATTTGGTTTATA
The DNA here is from genome assembly GCF_002743175.1 of Sporosarcina sp. P20a. Classification (NCBI taxonomy): domain Bacteria; kingdom Bacillati; phylum Bacillota; class Bacilli; order Caryophanales; family Caryophanaceae; genus Sporosarcina; species Sporosarcina sp. P20a. The sequence goes on along the minus strand of NZ_PDYT01000010.1, from coordinate 11,624 downwards.
TCAAGATGCTGAATTTACGATCATACCTACTGAAGTTTCAATTGAAGTCCCCTACAAAAACATAAAACTGACGTTTGACAAGCAAGAGGTAACTAGTCAGCAAGATGATGAAATCATTGTTTTAGGAGACTATCTTCCAGGAGAATATACATGGACTTATGAGTACGCGGATGGACCACTACCTCTTTCAGGCAGTAACACGTATGACTTGAATGGACATGAAGATAGTAAACAGCTAATTGTTCCAGACTGGAATTTCACAGCGATAGAATTATCTTCAGATATCGAGGATGCGATCGTATACATCAATGATCAATCGACTAAGAAGACGATTGCTGAGTTACAAAAAATCTATCCCGTGCAACTTGATCCTACTCTCAAGATTCACGCGGTCTTCACAGACAAAGAAGGTAAAGCTCATACATCTGAAACAGTAGCCGGGGATAGTACTAGTATATACTTGCCTTTTCAATATGTAGAAAAACAACAAGAGCTTAAAAATAATGAAGAAACAGTTAAAAATATATACAAGAACTTCCGTGACGATTATGCCAATAGTATCTATTATGCCGACTTCGATTACATACAAAATTATTTTAAAGACGGAACTAAAATCAAACAAGACTATGCTAAGTTCGTCTATGATCATCGGAATATACCAGGGTATAATTACGACTTTCTATTAAACGATATTACTGCTTTCAAGACCATTTCTGATACGCAGTTCGAACTCCACTCTCTTGAAACGTTTGATTTTGTATCTGATAAGGAACAAAAGGTTTTCTATGAGCGGAAAAAGAAATATTCAATTTCCAAAGTAGGCGATGACTATTATTTTGATGCGATAGTAGATCTAGATACAAAAAAGACTGTCTATTAATGAAAAGAGGTTTTCACAATGAAAATTTGTACAGTATGCAACAATACACAAGCCGGCGGGAATTTCTGCGGGAAATGTGGCGGCCCATTGGAAACGGAAGTAGCAGCAACAGCCAATCCAGAAACGCCAAATTCTTTTACACCGCCTAATCATGCAAATATCCAACAGCCTTCTCCCTCTACAGAAGTAACTGTTCAAAGTAACGAGCAATTGGATCAATTAAAAGAGCATTCCAAAGCCTATTTCACGTACTTTGTCCAGCAACTAAAATCACCATCTACTAATGCACATGAAGTAGCCAATCAAAAAAATCATCTCACTAGCCTAATCGTATACATGGTCTTAACTGCTATCTCGGTTTACTCATTATTGAATAGCACTATTGGAGCAAGCGCCTTCAGCATCGCTACTCCCTCATTTATCCAAATCTTATTGTACAGTATTATCTTTTTAGCCATATTGATTGGCGTAAGTTTAGTATCCATATATGTTACATCCAAACTATTCTCTGATACACTAACGTTTAAAAACATACTCAGTAAAATCGGCAGCTACTTTGCATTACCCATCACCTTATCAGCCGTGGGGATTTTGTTGAGTATCTTAGGATCAAATCTAATTGCAAGCTTCAGTGTGTATATAGGTATTTGTCTAGCCGTCGGTCTAATCCCTCTATATGTCATGATCAAACAACTACAAATCAAGACAAAAGGAATAGATGGTTTTTACGCATTTATATTCTATTTGATCGTAACGGCTATTATAGGAGCGATCATCGGCGTATTCATCATGGATTCTACTATTGGAGATATGTTAGATTATATTTGATTGCAACCGCTATATGATTTTGATTGTTTATTCACTATACGTAAAAAATCTTCTACCCAGATAACTGGATAGAAGATTTTTTTGTTAGCTACTATAAGTTAGGTAGATAAGTGAATTCTATCTTCTTTCCTAAACTAGGAGTTAATCCTATTAATCTTTACTGGGTCAAATGTAGGGACAACACAAAATCAAATCTATCCCAGATCCATCCAGATTCCCTCTAACACGATTTCATAGTTTCCTTAAAGTATGCATAATTAATTTTCGGACTAATACGGTACATCGGATGGGTGAACTCAACAAAACGAGTGCCGAAAGCATCTCCATAGAGCGCACCTGATTCACATACCTCAGTCTGAAAGTCTAGTATTTCTCTAACGATTGAGAACGTCCCACAGCACAACACAATATCTGGATTGATCAATTCAATTTCCTTAATCCACAACTCTTTTGACACTATAGCATAAGACTTAACATCAGCCATATTACTGCTTCCCTTGCCACCACTCTTCTTCAGATTGGTTATAGCTAGGCTCGATAAACCCTCTGCAATGTTCTTTTCTTTCCGCTCGAGTATGGAATTATACGAAGGAAACCCTTGCTGCATACTGGAACTCCATAAACCTAGAATTACCATCGTACGATAGAACTTCAATTCTTCAATCTGTTTACGAATAAAGTAAACAAGCGACCAATTTCCATTTTGCTTTTCATCATTCACTTCTTTGAGTAGATACAATACCTTTGTTTCACACGATTCATACCATTCCTCATTGACAATTCCGCCGCCAACAAAGTGACCGGGATACTCCTTTCGCCACTCTTCATACAGCGTAGATAATTTTTGATTAATGAGCATTCCTTTTCAGCCCCTTAGTGTAAGAAAGTTTACTAAATGAATTCTAAGACTTAATTGGATCGGGTCCTGGTATCATCTATGGAAAGGGTCATCTATAATGGATTATATGTTCTTTAAATTCTTTATAATTCCATACTTGTAATTTTGAAGATTGTGCTTGTACTTTCTGTTTCAGTTTTTTATCTTCAGTGACAAGAATGTCCGCATTAGCATTGGCTGTAACTGCAATAATGGCATCATTAATATGTTTTGGGTTGTCTTTATGGATAGAAATAAATTTAATGCCATTCTCTTTTCCAATTCCAATTTTTGATTTACCTATGCGGGAATGCCCAATAACTAATATTCTTGTTTTAATTTCGTTAGTTGGTACTGTGAGTAAATTATTCCTCATAGTTATATCATTAACATTATTAACTTCATCTATCTGGATATGTGTCGTTAATATCTCAATAATCTCTTCACCTATTAGGCTTCTAACTAAACTCAAGACCTCTTCATCAACTATTAAGCAATCATAAATATTTGTATCTATCATAACTTTCATGAGGTTCTCCTCCTCTTATAGTCAATAAACATCTTGGTCCCAACTTGTTGTATCTAGAGGATAAGCATTTCAATTGAATTGTGTGGGGCCTGATACCTGGTTCTTAAACACAATAGGTACAGTTTTTTAAGATTTTAAATGTCAATACCATGAGCTAATAACCAAGCTTTATAACTAATTGCTACTGTTTCAACAACAATTTTTTCACTAATAGATTTCAAAAATGCTATTGATTTTGTATTTCCCTGCTTTGCCTGATTTAATTCATTTTCAATACGGGGATTAGAATTTAATGATTTAATAAATTTATTTGGGTCATTAAAGTCCAAAGTTTCCATAACGGAGTTAACAACTTTTATATCACTTGAATTTAAAATATCTACCCCTATATCAAAACCTTGAATATAGTTATTAGAAAGTAGAACATCTTTGCTGTTTTCAATTCTTATACCTGTGCTTTTATGGTTCATAATTATCCCTCCTTACCTACATAATACAACCAGAAGTTATATTTTCTTACGTGATCTCTTATTTGATTACATTTTAATCTAGTTTGGTCTATACTGATAATAATTGTATAGGAATCTAATACCTTTTTCAGGTGCCAACGGTTGTATTACAGGTACTAGGTCTCGGCACATTTCAAAAGTCTCCAAAATCATGTTCATGATTGGAAGGCTTTTTCTCTATAAACATATCCCACTGTAAAACAAGCAGAATCTCTATTTCACCTAATTGTGTGGGAACCTGGAACCCTTTCGAAGTAGCTATTCTACTTTATCTCTCGCAAGCAATACCATCTTTATCACGATCAAGGCCCTTATGTGAGTTATAGACACTAGCTGAAATCGCGGGCTTTAGCTTAGTCTCACCCCCTTTATTCTTCACGGTAGCATTCATTGCAACTCCACCCGGATATACTTTATTCAACTGCGTACAATTCTTAAACTTCGCTGCTGCCGCTTCGGTTGATTGGACTGGTAGTAAAACGATACTGCATGCTAATAGTGCGGGTAAAACTTTCTTCGATAACTTGTTCATCATTCATTCTCCTCTTTTACCACTCATATTTTTACACCCACTATGGATAAATCACCAGCTCCAGTTACGAGCCTTAACTCTTACTTCAGTAACTATTCCCTTAATCACTTAGCTGGCAGAAACTGGCTATCATAATAATACCAAGTTGCTAGATATTAGTATAGATATATTTGGTGAAATTGAATTTCCTACAAGCGAATATAAATATCGTTTCTTATTAATCTGGATACTCCCATTAATATAATTGTCTGGTAACCCTTTTTCCCCAATTGTGTGGGAACCTGGTACCTTTTAAGAGAATTCCTACTAAAGCTCTAAAGGACTATTGAACCTTATATTAAATATTTAAACTATTAGACTAGTACGAGAACAAAAAAATTAGGAAAAGGAGAATGTCTAATGAAAACAATGACAAGAAATTGGCTTATGATTATTGCGTTTGCCGTCATAATTAGTGGTATCGGAGGTTTGGTTGCACCTAAGGAAACAGAAGCTATGTTCATTGAATACAAAAGTGGCTATTTTACTAATTACGTTGAAACACAAAGTTATAAGAAGACTTATGGAAGTAACGTTAAAAATATCTATATTCTCACTGGTTCAATCAAGGCAAATAGTACAGCAGGTGGGTCATTCATGCTATACATAGAGAAGAGACCATACGGTAGTAAAAACTGGCAGATAATTAAAACGGTTATAGCAAATAAAAATGGTACAACTGATTTTGATTCCCCTAAATTCTCACAACGGGATGAATACAGGTTCAAGTTGGTGAATCTTGGAATAAAAAACAGAGTAAATTACCAACTAGATTGGGTTCCATGGCCTGCTAAAAATTAATAGACAGCTAGCCGTAATCAAATGCGCCAAAGTGTAGGTATGAAGTATCCCTATCATTACTGATCCACAGTCCAAGACTTTATGAATTCCTATTATATTAAAAAGGATCAACCATATCGAAATGGTTGATCCTTTTCTCATGATAAGTACTAGGTGCTCATTGAATTCGTAGTTGTTTTATAACCTGGCAGCTTTCACTAGTTTTGAAATGTAAACGGCAAATAACGAATAGATTGTATCTAAACGTGTGGGGACCTGGTACCTATTTCAAAAAACCTGTATCCTTTTCAAGAAAACTCTCTATATGAAGTATGAGGAGTACAAAACGAGTACTCCAATAACACTTATCTCTAGGGGGACAACGATATGAAATTATTAATTAACGAAGAGCCGATTCCATTATTACCATCATTGGCAATAAAAGTTGGATTAAACGCCGCGCTATTCCTACAGCAACTTCACTACCGCTTGAACATCTCAAAAAATATACGGGATGGTCATAAATGGGTGTTCAATACATACGACGACTGGATAGAAGAGTTTCCATTTTGGTCGCTCAACACGATCAAACGTATTACGTACGACTTGGAACAAAAGGGATATCTGATTTCCACTTCAAAGCACAACAAGATGAAAATCGATAACACGAAATGGTATCGAATCGATTATGAAAAGCTACCATCTTCCTATAAGCCAAATGACATACCGTCTGACCCAATAGTGGACGCGGCACCATCCCAACATGAGACGACTGCCAACTCACATTGAAACGGTGGCGTATCCCACTTTGGGACGGCCTATAACCAAAGAACTTAAGAATATAAAGAATAAACCCATTGTCGAGAAGAATCTCGACGTCGCACATTCTGTGATTCAGTACCTAAATGACAAAACCGGAAAACATTTTAAACCTCAATCCGCTGCTACCCGTAAATTCATCAACGGTCGAATCAAAGAAGGCTACACGCAAGAAGACTTTATCCGTGTCATCGATCTAAAGACCAAGCAGTGGTTGAACCGTCATGAATTCAGCGCATTCCTGCGCCCATCTACGTTGTTTAACGCAACGAACTTTGAAAACTACGTCAATGAACTGGTCACGCCAAAGACATCGAAAAGACGCCTACTCGTTGCACCCGTGCTCGATTTCAACAGGGGTGATGAGTATGCGATAAATAGTGAACTGGTGGAATCAAAGACTTCTTTTTAAGAGTAGCCAGTGCATCATTTTTTTAATATTGAAGTGTGAAGCGGACAATCTTTAACTTTTCTTGAGACTTGTAAAAGTAACTCCTAAAATTGATACACTGATTGTACCAAGGAGGTGCTGCGTTTTATATGTATTATTTGATTGAAGCCTTACAGTTGTTTGTAGGTGGATCGCAAATAGTTATACTTTTCTCTTCTATTTCCCCTTTTTAACTACTCGAATTGTGTGGAAGTTGTGTGGGGACAGGTAACCTAACTAAACACCTCGTACTCGACAATAGGATATAAGTACGCTTACTCAATCCATATACTCTTCCATACCGAGAAGTTCGTCTATCTTAAGCAAACAGTAAGTAACGTAGCCGGAACGAGTTTTCTCAAAAGGTGGCGGCAAGTACCGAAGAATGGAATGCGTATCTATAAAGGTCAATGAAGATTCAGTATCCAAACTATAGGATGGAAAAGAGCTGAATGGATAATCAGTGAGGCGATAAACCATAGGAATCTTCGTTTCAATTGGATTGCGGTGAATATAGCGGCTGACTGCGAGGAGGGCTTGTGGAGTATCGACTTCTTTGGCAAAATAGAGACTTTGGTAAATGCGTCCGACATGGCGATAGCGCTTCGAATAATAGTCGCTATATCTCCGGTTGATCTGCCGCATGATGTGGGACAAGTCATCTTCCGATCGTATGAGTAAATGAAAATGATTGATCATGATGCAAAAAGCAATTAACGCGAAACGATAGCGCTCCGCCGCATGGCTGATACAGCGCATTAGGTGATACATGTCCTCTTCACACGAGAAAATATTCTGACGGTTATTGCCACGCATCACGACATGAAAATAGACATTCGGACGCCAATTTGGTTTACGTTTGGACAGCACTTTCACCTCCTATCGACTTCAAGCCAGTAGGCAGCTGTTTCCACTCAATCGCCTCTTCCAAAGCTTCCATCGAAATATCCGGCCTTCCTTGCAAGTCCGATATTGTGCGGGCGATCCGAATGAGTTTGACCTGTGTCCGATTACTCCATTTCCGTTCGAAACAGACATCACCAATTATATTCAACTGCTCAGCCGCAAATCTGGCAGTCTTCTCCAGTTGTTGAAATGAAACCGTGCCATTGCGTAGATCATTTCCGTATCGCACACGTTGAAGTTCGCGCGCTTTCCCTATGCGTTTTCGAATATCTATAGAGCTTTCGGAAGTAGTTTCTCTTTCAATCAACTGCTCTGCAAAGACAACACAAAATCCAATCTTTCTAAAATCGGACCAGATACTTTCAGTTGGTAGTTCGTCACCTGTTTCGAAGAACATGTACAGTATCGTTCATGGGAACCATAATAACCACATGGACAAGGATTCGTTGCAGCAATCAAAGTAAACGATGCCGGATAACTCACAGTCTGCTTGACCCGACTAATCGTCACTTCTCCAGACTCCATCGGCTGCCGCAACATATCCAAGGTCTTTCTTGAAAATTCACCCAGCTCATCAAGAAACAGTATTACGCGGTGCGCCAAAGAAATCTCTCCAGGCTTCGGATAAGTACCCCCACCAATAAATGAAATAGCAGAAGCGGAATGATGTGGTTGACGATACGGCGGACGTAAAGTCATCCCCTGCTTTTCCCGCGCAAGATGATACAAGCTATACACTTCAAGCGCCTCTTCCTGTGCCAAGTCAGACATAATAGAAGAAAATGCACTGGCCAACATACTCTTACCGTACCCCGGCGGACCGATCAATAACGTATGATGTCCCCCTGCCGCCGCAATTTCCAATGCGCGCTTCGCCTGCTGCTGGACACGGATCGAAGAAAAATCCGTCTCTGGCTGCTCGTGAGTAGGTGCCTGTTCTATAATAACAGGAGAAAGAAAGCCCTCAAACAAGAGCGTAGACTATCCTCGAAGATGCTCAAGCAACGCTTCCACTGTCGGAAGCGGAATCAATCCACATCTTGCGCAAAGTCAAGAAACGACACATCCACTGGCGGAAAAAGATCCGTTTGAAGCCTAACGTCAACGCTTACTGGATTGCAGGCAACAAGCCATGGAACGGAACCAACTCGCCATGCAGCGATAGTGACATAATCACGCGGATGGAATCATCTTTCAGCAAAGGCTGAACCGTCAGCTCCTGAATAGCAGCAAGCAACATCGCACCATCAAAACCCGTCCCACTCTTCCGTATATCCACAGGTGATAAATGAATCGTAATCTTCTTCATCGTCATATCAAAATCCAAATGGTGCAAACAACTTAAAATACGCTCTTTCGATTCCTTGTTACTCACATCCGGCAACCCGATAATTACACACTGTTCCTTATCAACACGTATATCGGCCTCCACACGGACCCGTTCCCCTTTTAACCCCTGCAGCCCAATACTCATCACAGTCTACGCAATCTCTTCACCTTCTTTGCTAGATATGATTGTACTGAGTATGTAAGTGTCAAATAGTGAACACATATTAATAGAAGCAGATACGTGAGATACTCCTCCCATAGAACATATTTTGGGAGGTATTTATTTGAAAAGAAAAGAAAAAGAAGCATACTGGTCTGCAAAAATCGATGAATATTAAAACAGTGGACTAGCACTTTCTGAATGGTGTGAAACCGCAAAGGTTGCCGTTCACAATATGAAGTATTGGCTAAGGAAGCAGTCACCAGTTAATCATACCGAACTTAAGGAGACCAGTTGGGTCTCCTGCGTAGTGGAAGAATCGATAGAGAACTCGATTTCCTTGAAAGTAAGTCATGTGGATATCGAGGTGACGAGTGGCTATGATGAAACTCTGTTACTTCAAGTTATCCGGACGCTACGTCAGATATGATGAATGGTCGCGCCGTTGGGCGCGTCTATCTGGCTGCTGGTCCGACAGATCTTCGGAAGTCGATTGACGGACTAGCTGTCATTGTCCAAGAGCTGTTCTAACTTGATCCTTTTTCCAAAGCGCTTTTTGTCTTCTGTAATCGAAAGAGAGACAAACTCAAGATTCTATTCTGGGATCACAATGGATTCTGGCTCTATTACCGAAGGCTTGTGTTTTGCAAGAAGAAAGTGCATAAGTTTGCAATGAAAAATACACAAGCTTGCCAGCCTTCAATTTAGTTTTTATCTTTGTCGCGATAAAGCGTTTGTAACTCTGAAACTATCTCCAGTGAAATTCAAAATGTGAGCATGATGGATCACACGATCTACTAATGCGGCAGTTAGTCTAGAATCACTAAATACACGATTCCATTGACTAAACTCCAGGTTTGACGTGATAATCAAGCTTTTCTGTTCGTACCAATCTGAAATAAGTTGGAAAAGGAGCTCAGCTCCTTCTTTGTTGAAGGGTACGTATCCCATCTCATCTAAAATAATTAAATCCACACTTTTGAATCGACCTCTAAACTGCGCTAATTTGCCGTCGCGCCATGCTTTTTCCAATGATTCAGCGAGATCAGAAACTCTGTAAAAGCGTACTTCTAATCCACGCTTACAAGCCTCATAACCTATGCCAGTTGCGAGATGTGTTTTCCCTGTACCTGGTGCTCCAGTTAATATCAAGTTCTCTCTACGACCGATAAAGTCTATCTTACATAGTTCCTCACTATCAATGTGTGCTGGAAAATGAATTTGTTCATTCCATTGAAATGAAGAAAGTGACTTCTTCTGAGTAAATTTAGCTTTCTTTATTAAGCGTTCTGATTTTGCTTCCTCCCGGAATTGAAGTTCCTTTTGAAACAACTCATCTAAAAATTGAGTAGGATTCTCGAAAGGGATATCTTCGTAAATCTCATTCACATAAGCCAAGCGTAATGTTTTACAAATACTTTTCAGATTAGAAGTCATGGAGTTTCACCTTCAATCTGTGACGTACTTTGTAACTGATCATACATACTCCAATTAACATCATAAGGATGCTCTTCAGGTTCTTTTAAGACTTCAGATTGGCCACTCAAGAGGTCGTAGAATTCATCATTGATTTGGTTCATATTATGAGTTGCTAATAGCGCTATTAACCAATGTAAACGTTCTTTACGAATCGTCAGATTTGAGATATTGATGTATTCATAGATACGACCTGGAAGATACGGAGAGAACCGTGAATAGCTTACTGCACGCGGTTTACTTAACCAAGATTTTAAGATTGATTGCCAGGGAATCTCACGATTCTTATGCATGTAAGGACGGTTGTCTTCATATAGAATCTCTCCGTGAGGAGATAGTACTTTGAATCGGTCCCAATACTTCACAATAGATAAGGATGGATAGTTATTTCCTCTTGGAATATAGACTCTCACTTTATCTAAAGTGATTTCACCATACTTATTAGACTGAACCTTACTCTCTTTAAACACGGGGAATTCTTCATCTGGTAGAGCCAATAAGTATTCAAATTCTTCCTCCAAAAGTTTTTGTATCGAGATTTTCTTCTCATAATGAATTCGTTCTCGATCTTTTGTATGCTTTTGCTGCAATAAGTTCGTCAGATGTTCCAAGTTCTCTATAACTGGTGCGGGCGTGATGAAGTTATATCGAACATAGCCAACTTTATTTTCTACATTTCCTTTCTCGTGTCCTGAATACGGATTACAGGCTTGAGGTTCGAATCCGTAATGATTCGCAAACTGTAAGAATTCATTTGCAAACACAGTTTCTTCGTGTTTATTTCTTGGTTTAGTGACAGCGGTTACCATGTTGTCGATTCGGATTTTTCTTGGTACGCCACCTAGCTGCTGAAATATTCTCTTGAGTCCATAGAGAAGACATTCTTGATTTTCTGATGGCAACGGAATTGAATAGGCATCATTACTGAACGGTAGGGTCATAATTAAACAGTGAATATCACGATACTTACCATCTTGTACAGCTTCCATTAACCCGAAATCTAACTGCGCTTCTGCAGGCGGATGTATAAGACGCTCATAGTTTTTATCTGTAGTTTCATCTTCAATATCCTCTCTACTTTCTCGCCACTCTTTAATAAAGTACGATACGGTCCGATAGGAACCTTTGAATCCTAGAGCTTGTAGCCCAGTAAAGATCCCTTGGTTTGTTCTCCGTTTCTTTCTCTTTAGCTTTTGATCTTCCCAAAGCCAATCACTAACAATTTCTCCCCATTTTTCTTCGTACATCATACCGGATCTTTTCAACACTTTCTCTTGAGGCAGTTGGTCTTCATCCGCATACTTTTTAACAGTTCTCCAATTAAGATGTAACGTTTTTGCTATGTGATTTATAGATAATGATTTCTGATTCCTCATTAATTTGATACAATTGATTTCAGGCATTGCCAGCATTCCTCTCAACCTCCACTGATTTGATTCGACACCAATACAGTAGAGAAATTTTGGAAGGCTGGCAAGCCTTTTTTTATTATTTTACAATTGCAGCGTTATGTACTTATTCCTTTCAAAC
>NZ_PDYT01000009.1:0-97621 GCF_002743175.1 Sporosarcina sp. P20a | reverse complement strand
TTGATGGAATAGTTTCAGAAAACATGGTTTCGTCATTCCTATTCTTCGTTGTAAAGTTGAAATTTACATAATAAATTTCCTGTATTTTCATGCCGAAGGCATTTATCACAGAACTTGTCGCGCTGGCCCGTTTGTTGAACACTGACTTCACTTCAATTAGCCACATTTATACCAATAGTATATCATTACCATTTTTAAAATCATATCTTTTGTAAGAAATTTACCAATATAAAAAGCGATAAAAGTTTTATCGCTTTACAGAAAATATATCTTGAATCCTATATTTCATTAGCTGTTACCATCCGCAGCAAGTCGGAATTTGTTTTCGAATAGACTTGCGAGTAAGGCGCCTATCGTTAAGTTCATTACCATATTGGCAACGGCTGGTACGGCCGCTAGTGATCCGAAGTGTTCCATCGCAAGTGTTGCCGCGAGGGCGGTGTTGCAAATACCGGTATGGAATAAAATTGCGCGGGTGTTGCGCTCGGGTACGCCTAGCCATCTGGAGATGAAGTAGCCAGCGCCCATTGGGATGCTGACTTGTAATGTGACTGCTATGAATACAAGCGGTAGCACGGATAAGTTCTCAGACAAGGCTTGCTGGGCATTGGATATGACCGATAGGATGACTAGAAATAGAGCAATTTGGGACAAGACTCCGGTATATGGTTTGAACTTCTCCACTTGTCTCTGAAACTTCCACTGAATCAGTAAACCGCCAAGCAAAGGGAAGAACACGATATAAATAATGTTAAGAAATAAAGGCCAGAATTCAATAGGGATAAAACGTCCTGCAAATGTCTGCAATAAAACCGGAGTCAACACAGGGGAAATAAATGTATCTAGCGTCGCCATCGTAATACTGAGTGCCACTTCTCCCCCTGCAATGAATGTATAAATATTTGCAGACGTTCCGCTTGGTACGGTTCCCGCCAATATAATACCGGTCGCGATCTCTGCTTGATTGCCGAAAAATAAATAGGCAATTGCTATTGACACTGCAACCATGATCGTCCATTTCAACAAGACACCCAGTAAAGCGTATTTCGGGTTTTTGATGACCTCGAGCAGCTTCTCCGATGAAAGCGATAAGCCCATCAGAAAGAAGATCGTCCCTAATCCAAAGCCCGTCAATTGCCGGATTGAAATGAACGCATCCGGAATGATATAGGCGATGATGGATAAGAGTACGATCCAAAGTGGTAAATACTTCGAAATGATTTTTGATATGGTTTGTATAGTTTTCATTTATTTCTCCTCCTTGCGAGGAAGTCCGTCTGTGTGTTTTTGCTATGAGCGGATAGACCGTCGCTATGAGCGCTTATCGAAGCACTATGATCAGTCAAAGGCCGTGTATGAGCGGTTAAAGTATTCGATAGAGCACTCGAGCCGCAACTATGAGCGTTTTTCACGAATCTTTGAGCGCTCACCATAAAAACCTCGCTTCCCACTCAGCATTTCCGATAGATATACGCCCCATCCTCTACATAATCCAATTCCACCACGTCGCCAATCTCAACATTTCCATCTGTTCTTACCGTAACCTTAGCTTTGGATTCATCTAACTGAATAAGCGCCACTGTATAAGGAGCAAGATGAGCAAATTCAGCAGGTACAATATGAATATCCGTGTAACTATAGACCGTACCTTTCGAAGACACGTCTTGCTCTTGTAGCTTGCCTGTTCCGCAACTCGGACAACGGTATTTATTCGAGACACTGGCATATTCACACTGATCGCATTGATAGACTTTCATCTCTTCACAACCTTTCCAGAATATGAACAGTGGAGTACGAACCTGTTCCACCCAAGTTTTGTGCCAAAGCGAGGCGGGCGTTTTCTACTTGATTTGGTGCAGTCCCGCGAAGTTGTTGGACGAGCTGATACATTTGTGCGACACCAGTTGCACCGATTGGGTGACCGCGTGACAATAATCCCCCACTCGTATTGACTGGTTTATCGCCAGTCGCCTTCGTTCGACCTTGTTCCACCGCTAGCCAACCTTCTCGTTTATTGAAAAAACCTAACTCCTCAATCGCAAGCATTTCCGTCATCGAGAAACAGTCATGAATTTCCACGACGTCGATATCTTCCGGGCCGACGCCTGCTTTTTCATATGCCAAGCGACCTGACTCTCGAACTGCGGGCAATGAAAGTAAATCGTCCGCGTCTTGCATTTGTGTAGGTCCTGAACTTTGTGCAGATGAACGGATATGGATCGCACCTTTTTTACGCGTAATGACCAATGCTGCCGCCCCATCCGTTGTTGGAGAACAATCAAATAAGCCAAGTGGTGAAGTAATAATACGTGCTTCCATAATCTCTTCCATCGTCGTTGGTTTCTGGAATTGCGCCAAAGGATTATGTAAAGCATTTTCACGATTCTTCAATGCAATCATCGCCAAATGCTCTTTCGTAGCATCCGTTTCATAAAAGTAACGGTTCGCGAGGACGCCAAAGAATCCAGGGAATGTGAGACCTGCTTGCTTTTCATTGGAATCGTTGTCCATCGCGGCATTGATTGCCTGTGTAACGTCAGCAGTCGAAGCATGTTTCATCTTCTCCACACCTGCTATTAAGACTGTATCGTATTCGCCACTTAGAATCCCCATGATCCCTTGACGAAGCGCAATCCCTCCTGATGCACAAGCGCCTTCTACTTTGGCCGTCGGGATATAGCCAAGTCCGAGTTCATTGGCAACTAAGGCGCCGAGGATTTCTTGATTACCGATCGAGCCTCCCATAAAGTTTCCGACAAACACCGCATCAACTTTCGGATTTCCTGCATCTTCAAGTGCTTCTATCGACGCTTCAACTAATAACTGCTTCATAGACTTGTCGACAAATTTCCCGAACTTTGTCATGCCAATTCCTTCAATATAGACATTCGTCAAGATTGCACCTCCACATGTTGATTGCGTAATTCCCGTTTCAAGATTTTACCGTACGAGCTTTTCGGTAGTTCATCCACAATATACATCTCTTTCGGTTTTTTGAAGCTCGCCATATGGTCTAGACATAATTGAAGTAATTCTTCTTTCATTACAGGCTTAGTACCATTCGGCACCACATACGCAATGACACTTTCGCCCCACTTGTCGTCAGGTACACCGATAACGCATGTCTCTTTTACCCCGTCATGCTTATTGAGGACTTCTTCCACTTCCCTCGGATAAATATTGACGCCTCCTGAAATGATGACGTCTTTTTTGCGGTCCACGATATGCACATAGCCCGCCTCACTTTTCCAACCGAGATCGCCAGTTTGCAACCAACCGTCACGTAACGTTTCATTTGTCGCCTGCTCGTTATTCCAATAACCTTTCATGACAAGAGAGCCTTTACAAACGATCTCTCCGACTTCACCTGCCGGCATTTCAGCTCCTTGCGCATCGACAATCTTCACATCGACAAAAGGTCCGACACGCCCACAGGACTCCAGATGATCACCAAGTTCGCGTTTTGGCATCATCGTAATGCACATCGGTGCCTCCACTTGACCGAATGTCTGTGCAAATATCGGGCCTGTCAGAGCGAGTGCTTTTGCGAGCTTACTTGCGGCAATTGAGGAACCTGCCATATTAATCGTCTTGATCGTAGATAAATTCTTCGGATCAAATTTCGGATGCTGGATCATTAAATTAACCATCGTCGGTACAAGAAAAATAACAGTAATTTTTTCTTTCGTTAAATTATGCACGAATTCTTCAGGCTCAAACTTATTGAACACAACTTGCGTTAATCCATACAGCCACGCTACATGCGACAGAAAGTTACTACCGTGAGTCAATGGTGCGACATGTCCTATCACATCGTCATAATTGGTCTCACAAGCAAGCGCTAGTGACAAAGCTCCCGAAATAATGTTGCGATGACTCAGCATCACACCTTTTGGATTTCCTGTCGTACCGGATGTGTACATAATCGCAAATATATCCTCTTCCATAATCTCCGTTGTACATGTAGCACCTCTGTTTTGTTCAATTGCTTGTTCATACTGCTCACCGATTGTCAGTGCTTGGATGACTGTATCGATTGGATTTATTAACTCTGATTCACCAATGATCAACTGAACATCTGCATCGTTCAGCATATATTCATGCTCTTTCGGATGAAGCCGATAGTTTAACGGCACTTTGATGACACCCGAAATCGCTGCCGCCACGTCAAGCTCAATATGTTCCAAGCGATTAGATGATAGAACAGCGAACCGGTCCCCTTTTCGAAGTCCGACTTTCACAAAGTATGCCGTCAGCGCAAGTGCTCGTTGCATCAGTTCATGAAACGTAAGGGAGCGCCTTTCATCTTTCACTGCAATTTTACCCGGATAAGCTGCGGCTGATTTCATTGCCAGTTGACCGATTGTCTCCAATGTCACTCACTCCTTTTCGTAAAATGAAATAAGGGAATACCTGAATACTCATCTGGTTTTCTATGAACATGTGTAGTAGATACCGGGAATATAATGAATTCTACTGTAATCGCCACAGGATTTTCTCCCCTAAGAAAATGACCGCCATTCATCTGTTTATTGCAGTCTACATATAGACCGTGGAAGTGGATATCCAACTGTCCTTGTTCATCGTAGCCAACAAATCCTGAACCTGAAAGCAGTTCGACGGGAGTGTCTGTAATAAGCCGTTCGGAATACTGTAAACTTTTATCTGGATTTTGCTGGGGTTGTACAATGGTCGCATACGCAAGAGATCCTATACATTGAAATTGAGCTGCTTCAACATGATGTTGCTTACACACCGCGAGAATCCCTTCAAATAGATCGGTATCTTTCGTCAAACGACCGATGATTCGATTCGTTGACTCGTCATACACCGCTTCAATTAGGTGATTCAATACAAAACCCTCCATCCACTTTCAGTATTTGTCCTGTCGTATAGCTAGACTCAGATGAGGCAAAGTACAGAACGGCTTCTGCGATACTAGTCGCCGCGCCTGTTTGAAGGATTGTCTCCTCATCCAAATTTGTCATAACTATAGGTGCAACCGAATTACATGTGATTCCATATCCACGAAGCTCTTTTGCGGTGTGCTTTGTTAATTTAGTAATTAAATCCTTAGAAGCTGTAAATGTTCGTTCTTTGCCACAACTTGAAATCGAACTGACGTTGATGATACGACCATACTTCTGTTCCACCATATACGGTGATACTCCTTGAATAAAAAGAGAAGTTGCTTGCGCATTCAAATCCGCTTCGAGTTCCCATTGATCAACAGATGACTGATTTTCATTATGAATACTACATATACACATATTGTTTACTAATATATGTAATTCTCCAAAGGTATCCGATGCTCTGGCGATTGCCGCGTTCACAAATTCTTTATCACGAACTTCGCCCAAGCATTCTAAATAATTCGCTTTTTCCCTGAATGATTGAATGGCTTGCAACGTCCCCGCACAGCTCGTTGAATCCACCAGGACGACATTGGCTCCTTGTTGTGAAAGAAGGAGGGCCGTCTGGGCACCAATACCATTGGCAGCCCCTGTGACGATAGCCGTCTGTCCTTTCAGTTTCATAAGCAACCCTCCTCAATCTACTTGATGTTTAGTAAATCTGGTAAAAATGTAGAGATCTGTGGAATATACGTAATGAGTAACAAGATAATGACGGAGGAGACAACGAAAGGCAAAACCCCTTTCGATATTTGCCCTATTGAAGTATTCGATATGCCCGCGGCTACGAATAAATTGAGTCCGACTGGCGGAGTGAAAAGTCCAATCGCTAAGTTGACTGTCATGAAAACACCAAATACTGTTGGATCAACATCAAACAATAGCACAATTGGCAATAAGATCGGAATAAAAATATAGTAGGCAGAAATTGCATCGATAAACATCCCGGCAATTAGTAAAATGATATTAATGAGCAATAAGATTATAATTCTATTACCTGAAATACTTAACATTACGTCTGAAATCTGCGTAGCAATTTGATCTGTCGTGATGATATATGCGTATACACTCGCCGCACTGACAATAAACATGACGACTGCCGTCTGAATACCTGCGGCAACCAAAATGTCATATAGCTTTTTCAATGTCAGTTCACGATATATGAAAAATCCGATGAACAGACTATAAAATACCGCCACTACCGCAGCCTCTGTTGGTGTAAAGAATCCACCATAAATACCACCTAAAATAATAACAGGAATCAATAATCCCCATATTGCATTTCCGAAGGCTTTAAAACGTTCCAAACTTGTTGCTGGTTCCATTATGTACTGCTGTGATATCGGGCCCTCACGTTTTTCTTGTCGATACCTAACAAACATGGCGGCTACAATAAATCCAACGCCCAATAGCAATCCAGGAATGACCCCTGCCATGAACATTCTTCCGATCGATACCGGAATCTGATCGCCCGCCACTACAGCAAAGACGATAAACGCAATACTAGGTGGAATGATGATACCGATTGCTCCAGAACTTGCTACCAAACCTGCCGCAGTTTCCGTCCTGTAACCGTTCTTCACCATACCCGGAATTAAAATACCGCCAATCGCAGCAACTGTTGCAGGGCCTGACCCTGAAATGGCTGCGAAGAAAATTGCTGTCATAACGGTTACAAAAATAATTCCGCTTTTGCGGTGACCGACTAATGCCTGGGCAAAATCAATTAATCTTTTTGAAATTCCCGCGTGCTCCATTATGACTCCCGCTAATATGAAAAACGGAATCGCAAGCAACGTAAATTTCGCTACGCTCGTATACATGATATCTGCAACCAATTCCAAACCGAACAATCCACTGCCTGTAAATAGCACCACAATGGAAGAGACAGCTAAGGCCACAGCAATTGGCATTCGAAGCATGACTAAAATAAAAAATACGCCGAATAAAATGATTGCTGTCATATTGGCTGCTCTCCCTTCCCATTTTGCTGTCGGAATTCAACAATTGTTACTTGGATGGAGCGAATTAAACAAAACAGTGCACCAATTGGCATCGACATCGAGAACCACCATTGCGGCCAACCAAGCGAAGGTGTTTTCTGTCCCATATCCATCTGATACTGCACCATCTTCAAACCAAAATATAAAAGAATAAAAAATAATAGCATCATCATCAATCCAACCAAAATCGTAATTATATTCTTCAGCAACAGATTGCCTTTGTCATAAATCAGAGTAAAGCCAAGGTGTGCGTACTTACGCACACCAATGGCTGTTCCGACAAATGTTAACATCACAAATAAATTGACTGTAATTTCTTCTGTGAAAGAAAATGAATAATTGGCAAATCCTCTGGATAGCACGTTAACGAATGCAATGGTGGACATGATGGACAGTACAATTACGACAATCCATTCTTCTACTCTATTGAATATCTTTCCCATACATCCACCCTCCAGTCCTTATTGGTCTTGGAACTTGTCTAATAGTTCCTTGCCCCAGATATCTTCATACTTTTCATAAACCGGTTGTACCGCTTCTGTGAACTCTGCTAATTCTTCGTCTGTTGGTGCGTAGAACTGCATGCCCGCATCTTTCAATTCGGCAATTTGTTTTTCTTCTTTTTCACGCGCCATTTCTACTTGATACTCAGCTGCTTCTTTACCTAGCTTCTTCACAAGCTCCTGATCTTCCTTACTCATCGAATCAAACAATTTCTTGTTGATACCCAATACGAGTGGATCATATGAATAGTTCCAAGTCGTTAAGTAGTCTTGTACTTCATTCAACTTAGATGAGTGAATAACATCGATTGGGTTTTCTTGACCATCAATCGTACCTTGTTGAAGAGATGTAAAGACTTCAGAGAACGCCATTGTCGTTGGATCCGCACCTAGTGCACGGTACAAGTCTGTATACATCGTAATTCCAGGAATACGTATTTTTAGGCCTTTCATATCCGCGGGTGACTTAATTTCCTTTTTACTGTTTGTGATCTGACGGAAACCATTCTCGCCAAATCCAAGTAATTCTACGTTCTTTTCATTAAGGATTTCTGCGAGTGCTTCTCCACCTGCACCATCAAATACTTTGTCTACCCCGTCTTTATCTTTAAATAGGAATGGCGCACTCGCTACACCAAAGCGATCATCTAAAATTGAGTAAATAATAGTAGAGTGAAGGCTCAAGTCGGTCTGTCCTTTTGTCAAGAGCTCTACGCCTTTCCCTTGGTCGCCATTTGATAGTTGTTCATTCGGGAACACTTCAATATTGATACGGCCATCCGTTTGTTCTTTCAAGTCCTGTGCTAACTTGTCTGCGGCCTGATACCAAGTAGATGAATCATTCACCGTGACAGACATTTTCAGGTCGTATGATTTTCCTTCTGATTCACCCGCACCGTCTGTTGCTTCTTCTTTGTCTGACGAGCAAGCTGCCAACATCAGCATGGCAGATAAACCAATTGCGCTTAGCACACTCTTTTTCTTCATTTTCATTTGTTGTTCTCCCCCAGTTTTTTTCAAAAGTCATCTAGATACTAACCAACAAAAGAGTATCTATTCAAAACATTTCGTTAGTGTATATAATTCTAATAGTCTGACAGTTTAATTAATATAGACTTTAGAACAATTATATATAGGAAAACACCTCTATTTTTTGTGTCAATGTCTAGTTTCTATAGTAAAGCTTCTTATTCTCGCTTTCTAATATACTAAAATAATTAAAACGCGAAAAAGAGGAGCAATTCATTGCTCCTCCCTTTGTACTTTATTTAACTTTTCTCTAGCTCTTACTAAGTAATACGCATTGATCCAAGAAGCAATCGGTATAACTAACGCTATGCCAAGGCCCGCGCAAAGTATTAAAATCATTTCCGAACTGAATATCTTTGAATTGACGATATCCCCAATGGAATAGTGCAAATCCTTGAACCAAATGAGCAATGCCAAATATCCCCCAAAGAAAGCAAAGAATAAGGTATTCGTATCGGTTCCTAAAATATCTCGTCCAATGCTGACGCCTGACTTGAACAATTCCTTCTTGCTTAAGCTAGGTGTATGCTTAAATACTTCATGCATGGTCGTAGCGATTGATATAGCGACGTCCATGATCGCGCCAATGGTACTCATTATAATGACAGAAGCGCCTATTTTTATGAAGTCTACACCGATATAGAGAGACATACCTGCGATTGCCTCTTCTTCTTCTTCGCCAAATCCTTGAATCATAAGCTTTTGGGATACTACTACAATGAAAAACAATAATATACTAATGGTAATCATCGTTGCGATAAATGCTATTACCGTTTTACTGTTCACTTCATTAATATAAAACAAACTGACGCAGCCTATAACGATGCAAGCAATAAATGTTATTAAAATAGGATTAGCGTTTGGATCCAACATAAAAAACATCGTGAAGAAGACCACGCCAAAATTGAAAAATAGCGAAATGAATGATCTTGCTCCACTTTTTCCGCCAACCCAGATCATCAATACGAGTAAAATAACCGCGAGCCATACAAGTACATTCATATTCTCGCCCTCTTTCGTTCAATGAAGAAAATCGCTGTATAGAGTCCAATAGGGATCGTCAAAACGATTCCTATTCCACCAGCTAAAGCACGCGCTAATTCCAATGACAGATTCATCGAAAGTGCAAATCCTACAGGAGAAGCGTTTTTCAAATAGAGGATCAGCATGGGAATAGATCCACTTATATATGCGAAAAACAGAATGCTTGTAATGGTACCCATAATGTCTTTGCCAATGTCTATGCCAGATGCTCTTAGCGCTTTAACGGATATAGTGTGATCTCTTTCATATAATGCAAACATCGAAGACGACATCGTAATGGCCACATCCATAATGGCCCCAAGTGATCCAATAAACAGCCCCGCCATGAAAATGGTGTGATAAGGACGTGTCAAAAACTGCATTTCCTCATAACGCAAACCATTCCCTGAAGTAATCCAGATGACAAGAGACGTGATGGAAAGAGATACGACTGTTGCGACTAGCGTAGCTACAATGGCGGCATACGTTTTTTCAGTGCGGCCGCTAACTAGCAAAAGCGAAATCGTTGTGAATAGCAGGATGCAGATCCCGCAAATTACAAGTAAACTGACCTCATAATATTTCACATAAATATCTAAAGCGAATGATAGTACCATGACGTTAATTACAAAGCCTACTATAGCTAATAGCCCTTGCTTATGACCGACAATTAATAGTGTAAAGACGAAGATCCACGCAACGATCAATACGTACTTATCACGTTTTACGTCAGTGACACTTCCCATTAATTGTTCACCGGCATTAGAATCAATGGAGACAAATACTTCATTTCCTATACGGTACTGCTGATCGTATGCTCCGGAAGAGGAATACTCATTGACCAACTGGACTTCTCGACCTTTTTCTTCTCCGTTCATGATCTTAGCTACGATTTTCTGGACAAATAGCGTATCTTCATTACCATGCATATCTGTTACGTCGGTTTCTTCCTCTATTATTGTATCGATCACCTGAGCGATCGGCCGATCATAAAATGAATGATTTTGATTTACAAATGCAATGGAACCAATACAGCAAAGTGCTAAGGTCAAAAACAGGATCCATTGCCATGTTGTGATTTTTCGGATTCTATTCAAAACAATCCTCCTGACACTCTTAGGATAAGACACAGTTTAATCCTACCACGAATTAGACGTAGAATTGTGAAAAAACTGTCTCCAGATCCAACGAGAAAAGCCCCGTTTCCACACTAGGAAACGAAGCAATTGATCACTTATTCCTGGCTAAACGACGGGCTCTTCCATTAAACGCAATGACAAGTATAGCAAATAAACGTCATGCGTACTAGAAACAGATAACCCGGTTAACTGCTCGACCTTTTGCAGGCGGTACGACAATGTATTTTTATGGATATGCAGACGTTGCGCGGTATTTTGCATTGACTGATTCTCTTCGAACCATACCGTCAAATTATTCAGCAAGTCTTTATGATCTTTTAGTGGCGCAACTGTGCGCTTAAGGAATTCCTGCTTAACCGTGTCCGGAATACTTTGCAAAATAATTTCAAGACGTAGTTCATGCTCAAAGACAATATCCCCAGATTCCTTCGCAGCATTGACCGCACGTTCTGCCTGCGCGAATGATTTAGCTAAGTCGAAATAGCGCGCTGATGCACCTATACCTGCGACGACTTGTACTTTCTTGCGCCGTTTTATATGAAGCAATAGAAACTCTAACTCGTTTTTCACTGTTTCTTGATTCATTTCAGGTAATAATAGTAAGATTTTATTTTGCGCCCAGCGGATCATCTTCATGGAAGGATGGATGTTTTGAATCGATGCGAACGTCTCTATTTCCTCGACGGAGAACTGTTCCAATAAATCTAGCACTTCCAAAACCACCACTTGACTGTAAAGTGTCACGTCGATTCCGAGCAGCGTCCCTCGTTCCATAAACCGTTCATCTTTCCTTGATCCTGTCAGCCAGTCAAAGACGAAGAACTCTACATCACGTACTTTTTCATCCTTCTGCTTTCGTTTCAGCGAATCTTGAATGAACAGTTCCGCTACGCGTAAGATCAGCTGAGCCTGCGGATGAATCACGTCTGGATCACCCGTCACGCCAAGTACGGCAATTGGTTCTTCTTCAATAATGATTGGCAAGACAATTCCCCTACGGACCCCTTGCAGACGCTCCGCTTCCTCGTCTCCCATACGGAGCATCGTTTTCTGGCGCATGCTTAACAGTGCACCTTCATGGAACTGATTGATTCGATCCGATTCTGTGCTCGCTTGAATAAAGCCCCTTCTATCTGTTAAGATCACTTGCTGCTGTATCAGATTCGATAATTCCGTTACCATTTCATGTCCTAATGTATCAAATTGAAACACCTGTCTCACCTCGGATGGAAACTGCTAGTAATACTTAGTTTACGCCACTTCAGTTTCCACTACAATAAAGGAGATTCAGATAAGTCGGACTTCCGGAACTCCACTGCTCCATGCCTTTATGAGCAGCTGCAATAGTTCTGCTGTTTCAATGGTTGTAGACTTCTCTAGCGTGACAGATCCGCCTTGATCGGTATGGCGCTGTTCTGCAGTTATTCGGTCAATCATCGCGATTTGTTGTTGTTTTGTCGCCTGACTTATCGAACGATGCATTACCGAAGCCGCTTTGCGCAAAGGTATTTGCATTCCACTTTGACTAGATGCATTCTCCAAGTACCGATTAATTTCTACAGCTACTTCTTCAACAAACAGAATGGCCTTCTCTGAATGTAAACCAATTTGCTGATCGGCTATAGCGGTTTCCCAACCTGCCACTTCAATTTTTATAGTATGCCCCCATATACTTTCAATGCCGTTTAGTAAACGTACAAGTATGGTACAAGTACGTTCCAACTCCGTTTCCTGCATTACGTACGGTAATTGAATATACGAGTATAATACTGCTTTTTCCTGTCGTTCTTTATCGGGAAAATGTACTACAATTCCTTCACTTCCAAGCAGCCGTTTCATCAAACCAATGGCTGAGACTTTTTTATGAGTAATAGAGGAGCTGCCAATGGTTTGAGAATACCTTTCACTGTTAAAGTCTCCAAGGGAACATCCCAGACTGCGTTCTACTTGTTCAGCATCAAATAAACGCCAAGAGCCGCACGCTTTTACTTGTTCCATAAAATAATCAGGTATACGTATATGCTTTTCTTTTACCTTGCTTGATAAAAATGATTCAATTCTGTCGTCAGCAATATCCATAGTATATTGCTGTACTCTCGTCTTTCGCTGATAAAACGTCTTACCAAAGAACGACATGATTTCTGCTGGTAAAGTCACATAGCCATGGCTCAGTATCCAATATGCTTCCTGTACTTTCTGCAAGCGCCGGACAGTTTCATTTTGCATCGCAGCCATTGCAATGAGCATGAGCCGTTCCTGCGGCAGTCCTATCCGCTGATTATAATAATCAGATGTTACAAATTCATTCATATACTGCTGCAATTGTGCAGAAGGTATCAATCGATCGCGTTCAGCTACGATCTGTAAGCCGAGCCATTTAATTTCACTTGCCGAATAGTTATAGATCCATTGACCGTATAATCCGTCTTGTAACAGCTTCCGTACCACTTGATGAAATCCTGAATACACAGGTCTACCACGCCGTTGTTCTGCTTGTTTATACAATATCTGCAATAGCGCATGTTCATGTATTCGTTCCTTTGTCTGTTCAAATACTCTCATGTCGTAGTCTCCTTTCGTAAACAACAAAAAACAATCATTCCGCCTCTTCGGCAAGATGATTGCAATAGTTGTGAATGAGGAAACAAATTCAGGCAACTTGAATACACTCCATACAAAAATGCATAGATACAGATACCTTTTTTGCTTCCACTCCTCAACCCCCGAAGAAAGTGTCGCTTTGACGATACGTGGCAGGTCTCCTGGCTTCACTTCATCCTTCCGCCAATGCCTTCCCATGTCTCCATAGTGGCTAATTCTAGCGGTCGTCCGTGTGTACAGTTGCGGGGACAGCTCCGGTTTACGGATTCCCTTTTATACCTTGATAGGTACCAGCGCATCGTGCAAACTCATTTATTTGATTGACTTCATTTTATCATGGATAACATAGAGAGTGGTAGCGTTTGTTTTCAATAAGAACGAAGACATAACTAAACAGGGTGCCTATGCAGAAAACTACTGTGAGTACATCCACAATCGTTTTTTTGCTAGGCACCCTGTATCGAGCTTTCGTCATTATTTACATTAGTTGTTGTTCGCATAAACAGCCACACTCCGCCAATCCTTGAACATATGCTTCTTCCCATGTGATTCCGTGGATGAAACCATTCTCCGAGTAGCCTGTGATCAAATAGAACGTCTCGTTTTGCTCTGGTAATGATGAATTGCTTTGATAGGTGTTGTTATTCATAATAATTACCTCCTGGACTTTGTATTTTTCATAGTATATGCCATGTCGGGGAATTAAAGAACATTTTCTAAGCTTCTATTTATAAAAGGCTGATTGACAGCGCTTACATTTGGAGAGCCAAAGAAAATAAATTCTTTATATATTTCCGAGCTAGTATATAAAGGCACACTCTATTATTCAGTTAATTCTTTTTATTGTATCACGTAAATAAATAAATGTAAATAAATAAGCGATGATTTCCTATTAACTTTTGTTAGTTTTTAAAATTAACCTATGACTTCTTTATCATTCATCGACTGAAATGTGCCTAAAAAACTTCTTTATATACAAAAACATCTCCCTAAGTCCACTTTACGACTTAGAGAGATCAGTAGTTATTACGACATTTGTTTTTCACAAATTTCGATGACTGCTTTGACAGAGTCAGCTGAATGATCGAGTGCTTTTTGTTCGTCTTCTGTTAACGGAAGTTCAATTACACTCTCAATACCATTGCCCCCAAGAACAGTAGGCACACCTAAGTAGATATTTTGATATCCATATTCGCCTTCTAAGTAAGCGATAGATGGCATAATTCGCTTTTTATCTTTGATAATTGCTTCAGCCATCTCCACCAAAGCGGCAGCAGGTGCATAATACGCACTACCATTACCTAGCAAAGAGACGATCTCCCCGCCACCTTTTCGAGTACGCTCCACAATTGCTTCTAGTCGTTCATTCGAAATGATTTTATCCAACGGAATGCCACCAGCATACGAATAACGCACAAGTGGAACCATATCATCACCGTGCCCACCAAGAACAAAGCCCGAAATATCTTCTACAGAAATATTCAATTCTTCTGAGATGAACGTATTGAATCGTGCAGTATCGAGCACACCTGATTGTCCGATTACACGATTTTTAGGAAAGCCAGTTGTCTTATAGCAAACATACGTCATCGCATCTACTGGGTTACTTAAAATTAGCACGATACTGTCTGGAGCATAGCGTTTCACTTGTTCAGAAACAGAACGCATAATCTTTGCATTGGTCGCAACTAAATCATCACGACTCATGCCTGGTTTACGCGCGATGCCTGCAGTAATGATAACCATTGCAGCACCTTCAATATCCTCGTAATTTGAAGTACCTGTAATACGGGAGTTGAACTGTTGCACAGGACTTGTCTGAAGAAGATCCAGTGCTTTACCTTTTGTCGGATTGGAGAGGTCAGGGATATCAACTAAGACGATGTCGCCTAATTCCTTCTGAGCCGCCATCAATGCGGCAGTTGCCCCTGTGTGACCAGCTCCGATGACTGCGATCTTATGTCGTTTGAAAGCCATGGAAATCACTCCTTTCTATAGATTTCATTATGAAAAGTATGCTAATAAGCATCCGTCAGTCTTTCTTCGGTGCCTTCTTAGCTTCTGTAGATTTCTTTATTTGTGGAATTTCTGGAGTAGTCGGCGCTAGGGGTTTCACCATGCCGTATACTGAATCATCAGGACGCGGTATCACATGCGCACCTAGCAATTCACCTACACGCGCTGCTGCGTCGCGACCTGCATCAACAGCTGCCTGAACCGCACCGACGTCACCTTGAACAATGACCGTGACGATTCCGCCATCCACCATCTCCTGTGATACTAACTCCACATTAGATGCCTTCACCATTGCATCCGCCGCTTCAATCGATCCGATCAATCCTTTTGTCTCAATCATTCCGATCGCTTGACTCATGTATATCACCTCTCTTTACTTCTGTTGAATCGATAATACCAATAATGACCGCGTCGATTGGGATCGGGTTTTCTTTCGGTAAAATAAAACGTGAAGAACCGCCACTCGTAATGAGTACCTCGTCACCAACCCCTGCTCCAATACGATCCGCCGCGACCATATGCGACTGTATACTATTGCCGTGCGCGTCAATCGGCTGGATGATTAACAACTTAAGTCCTGATAATCCATCCTCTTTACGGGTTGCCCATACATTACCAATCACTCTACCCATTCGCATGCGTAATCACCTTTTTCTACTTTCTACTCGTTATCGTTTTACCGAGCTCTCGTGCTGTATCTCTTGCTAATGCCGTAACAATTGTACCTTTATTGATGACGATCTCTTTTTCTGAAATCACTGCTACGTCTTCCGCCGACAAAAGCTTTTTTGTGAATTCTAATGCCTTCGGAATACTTACTGGATGAGATGTCTTTACTGTTTCTATTTTCGTTTCCGTCACCGCTTGCATAGGTATCGTTTCTTTAGCATCATTCGACTTCACGAGACGACCAATCGATCCCTGTGTAATGAAACCTGCATTCGCTTCATCAGTATCGATATGCATTTCAAGACGATATCGCTCATTCACCCGAATACGTACATTACGGAATGAAATGGATCGCACTCCGTCTGCTTCCACCGTGACGTATTCACCGTCCTCCACGCCAAAACGCGTAGCATCTGTAGGTGCCATATGGATATGCGCTTGTGCAATAATTAGACCTTGGTTTATATGCACACTACCTTTTGGTCCAATTAAGGTAATGGGTGCAGATCCTTCTATATTGCCGGATTCCCGAAGTGGGGGCTTGACGCCGAGCTTCATGGCATCCGTAAAGCTGACCTCGACTTGAGTCGCTTTTCGGACAGGTCCTAAAATACGTACACGTTCAATACTGCTTTTAGGTCCTGCAATCATCACCGTTTCATTGGCGGCGAATTGGCCCGGCTGTGAAAGCTCGGACCGCTGTGTCAATTCATACCCTGCACCAAACAATACTTCCACATGTTCAGGCTGTAAATGTACGTGACGGGCGGAAACCGCAATGGGAACCGCTCGTTCCGGCAATTGAACGGGAGTTTTCCCCAGTTGTCCAAGAATTTCTCCGACAATCTGCTCAATCAATTGCTGATTCATTTAGTTCACGCCTTTCTACTGTGTCAGCAGTGATTATTCGCTTTTTGGTAACATCATTTCTAATTCATTATGTGGTCTTGGGATTACGTGAACTGAAAGCAATTCACCCACACGTTGTGCAGAAGCCGCACCTGCGTCTGTTGCTGCTTTTACTGCGCCTACATCGCCACGTACCATAACTGTTACAATTCCTCCGCCAACATGTACTTTACCTACTAAGTTTACGCTTGCCGCTTTCACCATTGCGTCTGCTGCCTCAATTGCACCGATTAACCCTTTAGTTTCTACCATTCCTAATGCTGTACCTTCTCTATTCATAATAAATTCCTCCTAATAGTGTTTTATTTTGTAAGTTGTTTAACGATTTCACTGACTAAGTTCTGTACTAATGCTGGATCAATGTTGCTCGTTGTTGATGCCGATACATTGTTCATCACACTGGATACAAGCTGATCATTGGAGCTTTCTACCGGCTCTGAGTGCTTCGGTAACTGTACTTCCTTCGTACCGTATGCCATCCGCTTAATGTTCAGCAAATGCTTAGCTGTGACATTGTCTGATGTGATATTGCCACCGAAAGTTCCGCACCCTAAAGTGAATGATGGCATTAAGCCCGTCGTACCACCAACTGCTCCAATGGAAGACATCGTGTTGACCAAAATACGTGATACTGGCATTTCCATAGCGAATTCACGAGCTACTGCATCGATTTCCGTGTGTAGTGCCAAGCTGTGTCCACGTCCACCAAGGTTCAGCAATTCGAGACACACTTCTTTCGAATGCTTCACACCATCGACGATATACATAGCGAAAATCGGTGACAATTTCTCCAATGAAAACGGTACATCTTTGCCGACTTTTGTTTCCATCCCAACAATCAGGCGCGTGCCTTCTGGTAAAGAAATACCTGCCATTTTGGCGATGAACTGTGGGCTCTTACCGACCACTTTCGGATTTACCTTACCAGGTACTGGTGAGATGACACCTTCCATAATCTTTTTCTCTTCATCCGATAAAATATACGCGCCGTTTTTCTTCAGCTCACGCGTTACGAGATCTACGACGTGCTTATCGACAACAATGGCTTGCTCCGTTGCACAAATTGTACCGTAATCGAATGATTTGCTGTCGACGATATCTTTTACCGCTTTTTCAATCTTTGCGGAACGTTCGATATAGACCGGAACATTACCAGGACCGACACCGTATGCCGGCTTACCAGAGCTATACGCTGCTTTGACGAGTGCACTACCGCCTGTTGCTATGATGAGATTGACATCTTTATGTGACATCAATTGCTGCGTTGCCTCCATCGAAGCCAGTGTTAGACATTGAATCAAACCTTCCGGAGCACCTGCCGCGACAGCTGCTGCGTCACATACTTTTAATGCTTCGTGTGTGCATTTCACTGCATATGGGTGGGGACTCACTACAATGGAATTTCGCGTCTTCAATGAAATTAATGTTTTGAAAAATGCCGTAGATGTCGGATTAGTCGTCGGAATGATAGCGGCAACTACACCGAACGGAGCGGCTATTTCCACGACTTTATTCAAATGATCTTCTTTGATGACACCAACTGTCTTCAAATCTTTAATGCTTTCATACACATCGCGTGAACCAACTTCGTTCTTGATTTTCTTATGAGCTGCTACCCCCATACCCGTTTCATCTACTGCCAGCTGCGCAAGGCGACCGGAATGTTCAAAGGCAGCATCGGCTACGGCTTTGACGATCTTGTCGACTTGTTGCTGGGTATAGCCCATGAATTTCTGTTGTGCTTCTTTTGCAGTTTGGACGGCCGTGCGCATTTGCTGCAAGGCCAATAAATCATTATCCACTAATTGAACCAAATCAAAACACTCCTTTCTGCATGCTTCTCTATCAATAACTTAACGGATGATCCGCCATGTTCTGTACGGCTTCACGGAACGCGTCAGCTGCTGCTTCACAAGAAGATTGACTGCCTGTGAGCAGACCGCCACCGAAGTTTGTTTCAGAAGGAGGCGCATAGAGTTCGCATAATGTGACATCCGCAGCTTTTAAGGCCGCATCCAAACCGATAATCGCTTCAAGAGGTGGTGCAATCAAGTATGCAATCGATTGGCCGACTGGTATGTTAGCCATGTCAGCCAAGTAACTACCACAGCTAGAAATCGTATGCGCATATAACGCATGATCCGGGTTTCCATTGATTGCTTCGAAATACGCTTCGTGCTCTATAGTGATACGAATCGTATCAAGACCACTTTTCACTTCTTCCGGTGACGGTCCAGCAATGATTCCGATAAACTCACCAGACAGCGGTCCGGAAGAATATGCGGCACCTGCGTAAAAACTTTTCGCGTAGACTACTTCCACGTCGCTATGCTTCGTAGCTGCATCAATTGCTGTATAACCAATGTCATCAATTGTCGTTGTCATCAATCCAAGACTGCGTTGATATGGCTTCAGTTCAAACTTCTCAGCCAGCTCTGGACTAACGTTTGGAATGACTTGCATCGACAAGATGTCCGCGTGGATTTTCATTCGTCCTCCCCCTTCCTCAACCTTCTTTTTGAACAAGCGATACACCGCTCGCTTCGTATTTCAAGATTTTCTGAATGATCGTTCCGAGGAATGCCCCCGCTTCAACAGGTGGGATTCCTCCTTTATGGATATTGGAGATGACCATACGATCCGCTTCAATCGTGCCATGTCTTGGTTTGTAGCATAGATACGCACTTAGCGACTCTGCGGATACAAGACCCGGACGTTCACCGATCAGCATGACGACAACATCAGGTTGCAATAACTCTCCGATATCATCCATCACAGCAACTCGCCCCTTATCGACATAAAACGTTGTACCCATTTCAATATTCAAGTTGTTAAGTGATTGTTCTAATGACAAGTAGACGTCTTCCAGATTTTCTTCAATCGCTTTCGCACTCAATCCGTTTGACGCTACGATTTGTACGACGGGTGATTTCTTACAACGCTCTTGAATCAAAGACTTCGCTTCGTCTGAAAGCTTTCTACCAAGATCCGGGCGTCGAATATATTCTTCTTTATCTGCCACTTTGGATTGCACCTGGAATAACCCTAGCTGTTCAAGCAAGTCATCCGGTACTTCACCGTAGACTGCGTCAACTGCCGCTGCGTGATCCAGTCGGAACTGTAGCCACGTCTTTGTTTTCGGACGTGAGCCTGCGCGCCCAACTCCTACTCTCGCTGGTGTTTTCTTACGGTATTCTGCCAGCTTATCTTCCTCAGAATCTGTTTGTGGTTTTGATTTCGGATGACCATACGCCGTCGTCGGCTTTGGTTTTACAGTAGAAATATTCCGCTTCGGCTCTTCCGTCGTACTATGGAATGTCACCGCTCCACTAGGAGAATCTTCCACAGTTTCTACTTCCAAAAGTCCAATCGGTTGCTGTGAAAACAGTTCTATTTTCTGTTCGTTTATTGACTGTTGTGCCTTTTGACCGCTATTTGCAGCCTCTAGTTTTTCCACGACCATTTTTGTGATTTGCTGAATTAATTCTTCATTCAAGTCCATCCACCTCCTATCGATTGAAGAGCGTGAGATCTCCGGCATGTTTACTCAGCATGCCATTTTCATAAATCCCCATCTTTTCAAGCCATTTCAAATATTCAGGTGCTGGTGTTTTGCCCATCGTCTGAAGAACCGTCGCCACGTCATGGTAGCTCATGGACTGGTAATTCAGCATAACGTCATCGCCCATCGGTGCTGCGATGATGAAGTTCACACCTGCCGCTGATAATAAGATACTTAAATCTTCAATATCATTTTGATCCGCTTTAATATGGTTCGTATAACAAATATCTACACCCATCGGCAGTCCGTGTAGCTTGCCCATGAAGTGATCTTCAAGGCCTGCACGAATAACTTGCTTGCTGTTGTATAAATATTCCGGCCCAATAAATCCGACAACTGTATTGACGATGTACGGGTCATAATGCCGTGCAAATCCGTAGTTACGTGCTTCCATAGTTACCTGATCCACACCGTAATGCGCTTCAGCTGACAATTCCGATCCTTGTCCTGTTTCAAAATATAATGTTTGAGGACCGGTACCTGTACCCATTTTTAGTGATAGATCTTTCGCTTCTGCAATTAATTCTGCTGAAATACCAAATGAACGGTGGGCTTTTTCTGTTCCTGCGATACTTTGGAAAATCATATCCGCAGGTGCACCCTGTTCGATTGCTTTCATCTGTGTCGTAACGTGTGCAAGTACGCAGTTTTGCGTCGGGATTTCCCATTCATCAATGAAATCTTTTGTTGCATTCAACACACGTTTTACACTTTCTACGGAATCGTCTACTGGATTGATCCCAATTACCGCATCACCGATACCGTAAGACAAGCCTTCTTTTAACGAAGTGATAATCCCATCAATATTGTCTGTCGGATGATTCGGCTGCAAACGGGAAGACAAAGTTCCTTTTTGACCAATTGTAATATTACATGTCGATAGGATTTCAATTTTATTAGCCGCGTGTACTAAGTCAAGATTGGACATTAGTTTTGTGACGGCTGCGATGACTTCCGAAGTCAATCCGCGGCTGAGACGCTTTAATTCGCGGTCGCCTACTTCATTACTCAAAATGTATTCGCGCAGTTCTGCGATACTCCAGTTCTTAATTTCACCGTAGACCTTCTCGTTAATATCATTTTCAATAATCAGTGAGACTTCATCGCTTTCAATTGGAATCAGTGGATTGTTACGGATATCGCTTACAAGCAACTCACTGACGACAGTTTTTGCGGCGATTCGTTCTTGTACAGTTTCCGCTGCAATTCCTGCGAGACGGTCTCCCGATTTCTCTTCATTCGCTTTTGCTAGTACTTCTTTCAGGTCATGGAACACATATCGTTCGCCGCCTAGTGTAGTGGATAAATTCACGTACGAGACCTCCTTTACGATGTGTGGAAAGTTAAGGTTTTTACGACGACCGGTACGACGCCTGAATTGAGCGCATTGCCGATATCGATGTAATCGCCTGTTTCCACGTTGATTTGATCTATGCAAATAATACTTTGTTTCACTTGTAATGCTGCCAGTGTTTGGCCAATCACTTTGGCATGATCGGATTGAATGACCAAAATAATCGGTTGTTCAGGTCGTGGTCGCTGGTTCATGATTTGGACAACTGCTTTTGCAAGCTTCTGTACATCGCGAAATCCGAGATATGGAAGATTGGACAGATAGAGCGCGAAGTTTTGCCCTTCTTTTGCCGAGTCGTATAAAGTAACTGCCTGCTGAACCGCATCTTCGAAATGGGATAAACCTGTTTCGAGATTTGCTTCAAAGTCATATTGGTAAATAGGGATATTCTTTAATGGCAACTCATGTGGTGCAACTTGTATGGTAGCGCCGCTAATTTCAGTAGTCTGCGTTCCAGCTCCCAATACAGTCGCCCTCACAGTTTCTACCGGCTCCTGCCAAGTAAAGTGTTGCAATGACGTGTTTTGCAGCAGTGCTTCCGCGAGTTGAATTCCAATATCATCGTATTGCGCTTCTTGGACTTCTTCGGTTGTATGATGATACATACATTCGGATATACCGCCTGAAAAGACGATTGTATCGACCGGTTGCAGCCAGTTCGGTTCATGACCGAGCAATAACACTTGGTCTTGTGCATGAACTGCCTTTTTCAAAATACGTGCCATCGCTTCTGCCATATAAGTCGTTACGAAAGATACTGATGATGCATTTTGCGGATCTCCAACTTGTAATGTATAGCCTTGGTCTTGCAATAATCGTTCTACTGGCGCTGAAATCGTACGAACTTTTCCGTATTCAAATTCGATCAACCGACCACCAATATGCATCGTACATGTGCCAAGCAGCTGCTTGTCTTTGAACACTGCAATATTTGCCGTTCCTCCACCAATGTCTATATTGGCGATTACTTGCCCACTTTTTCCAGACGATTCATAGCTACCTGATCCTTTTGCAGCGATGATACCTTCTAAGTCCGGACCTGCCGTTGCTACGAGGAAATCACCGGCTTCATCAGATAAAAGATGCAACATTTCACTAGCATTTCGCTTGGTAGCGGTTTCACCGGTAATAATGACAGCTCCTGTTTCAATCTGGGAGGGCTGGATTCCTGCTTTTTCATATTCCCTGCGTATAATCTCTTGGACACCTGCTACATCAATCGTCACTGCGTCTTGCAATGGCGTTCGGAATACTGGGCTTTTATAAAGTATTTCTTTGTCTGTAATTTCAATTCTTGGCACATGTGCTGCACCCGCCACATTACGTAGGGAAAATCGACTGATAATCAGTTTCGTCGTGCTTGTGCCAATATCAATTCCTGCACTAATAATTGTTTCGTGCTTATTGAAATTGCTCACACCCACACCCCTTTCTGATTACTTACTGCCTTACGCTTTAGAAGTACATCTAGCTCTGCACGCCAGCTTCTATGGTCGTTTCGGTCTTACCGCGTCCTGCACTTTTGATATAAAAAAGACGCCTTTACAAACCCATGGATTTTCCCACGGGATGTAAAGGCGCCTTTGCCGTTTTTATTCACTTGTATGAATTTTACTATATCAAATTCCTTACTGACTGTAAAGAAGATTAGCCGAGAAAGATCAAGTGTTGATCAGCCTTTGATTCTACGTATTGTTGCATGGCGGCAAGGTCGTTTAGCTTTGTTAATTCTTTCAGGTGCTCGACTCCCATTCCGGTTACAGAAGAAATCATGACGATTGGTCCCTGGCTTATGACGGTCTTTAGCATGCCGAGTGAACGTTCTAGGTCGGCTTCCGGAAGGTCACATTTGGTAATGACACCAACTGGTAGTTTCGGAATCCCCATGCTGAAACCAGGTGGAAAGATTAGCTTTTCACTCGTTGCGTCTTGCAAATACAGTACGTGCGTCACTTCAAGTGCAGTGGCCATGATATTTTTATAGAACATCGGATTTTCCGAATACTCGCCCGGCGTGTCAACAATCCAATCATAATAACTGAGCGTTTGCGTTTTGAAAGCTTCTACTTTTCGGCCCAATAAAGCATTTGTCAATGTAGACTTCCCAGCCCGTACCGCACCGATTAGCATTGCTTTATTTCGCATCGTCTTCACTCCTTATGATTTTGTAATTTCAGCTGGCGTATAGTTTAACTTCTCCGATAAAAATCGGTTAATTTCAAGCATAGCCATCTCGACTTCTGAGACACTGCCCACAATGACCAGACTTCCCGTAAATCGATCGAGGAATCCAATTCGAACATTTGCCGCTTTTGTCGCCAAGTCTCCGGCGATAATGACTGTTTCACTCGGTGTACACGTAAGGATACCTAAAGCACCCGCTTCCTGTATACCTAACTTCTGAAACATATCTGGATCAGGATTAGCGATCAAATGACTGAGTGTAAGCTGTTTTCCCGGAACGAATTCCTGTATAAATCGTTTCTTTTCTTCGCTCATTATACACACTCCCTATATATAGTTTTACGCTTTAGCAACAGGAGCTTCTGGTTCAACGTCTTCATTTTCGTACTCGCCTTTTTTAATAATTCCGGCTTCACGATCTTGCTTCTCTAGCTTTAATGCCGTTGGTACAGAAAGCTTGTACGCAATAATAATTGCAATGATACCCGCGCTTAATTTACCTAGTATAACCGGTAAAATAATATTTGGCTGGAAATTCGCTGTGAACGATAAATGGTCCCCCAACAAGAATGCAGCACAGACCGCGAATGCGATATTAACAACTTTATCTTTTGGTCTCATGTAACGAACCAATGAGAACATCGCCAAGATATTTGCGACAGTTGCAAGTAGACCTGCGCTACCTTCAGGTGAAAGTCCAATTTTCTTCCCTGCAGATTCCAAAGGTTTCCCCATATACTTCCGAATTAAATAAATCATTGGGAATGCACCCGCTAGCATAATACCAATGTATCCCGCTGTTTCAAGTGCACGGAATTGATCTGCTTTATCTGCCATAATGGGATCGAAACCCCAAACACCAAAGATTTTAGTGAATATACCTGTAAATACTTCAACGATAGAGAACACTAATACAAGTTTAATAGCAGCATCCATCACGCGTCCAAAAATCATAAACCCGTTAATCATAATACGCGGGACGAACTTTAGTCCGACCGCAATCAACACAACAAATATTAATAATGGCAATAAATTTATAAAGATCTGTAAATAACTAATTGCAAACTCATAATTGGATGTAGCAGTCGTGCTGATTACATCACGCACGTCGGTATTGAACAACACTACTAAAACAGATGCGATAAAAGCACCGATTGGAATCGTTAGTACACCCGACATAATACCAAGCGCCATATACTTATGGTCTCGTTTATCGAGCATTGCTAGTCCCATTGGAATAGAGAATACAATGGTTGCTCCAGACATGAAACCGACGATCAGCGCCATGATCCATCCTTCATTTGTTACCTTTAACGCTTCTGCTAGCTGGTAACCACCCATATCTGAAGCCAGAATTGTAGTTGCGGCAAGCGCCGGATCTGCTCCGATTGAATTAAAGATAGGCCCAATAAATTTACTTATAAACCACGTCAAGTATGGTATGGAAGCCATGATTCCTGCAGCAGGAACGAAGATATGTCCAACTGCGTGTAATCCAGACATGAATTCCTTACCTAATCCCTCTTCTGGATTTTTTATTGAAGCAAACGCCCCTGCAACCGCACAGGCCATGATGATATACACAATCACCGTACCAATCATTTCCATCTATGTTTCCTCCTCTTATTGTCATCTTGTATTCTTGTTTGTCGTGCAATAATTTACTAGCCACCACCTTCTAATTTGTTTACAACTCGCGAAAAAAAGACAAAAAGACGCTTAAAGAATGTAGCTCTTTAAGCGTCTTTGCTTAGATCTATTTACTTGTGCGAATCTATTATTTCCAAGGCAAGCGACTCCATTGTCATTTGCCGCGACATACTTGTATCACGCATTTTTTTAAATGCTTGTTGCTCAGTTAAGTGCTCTGTATTCATTAGAATACCTTTTGCCCGTTCTACGACTTTCCGCTTTTCCACTTCCTGCTTCGCCTGCTGAATATTGTCCTTCAACCGTTTCGCTTTACTAGATTGGTGAAGCGCCACTTCAATTGCAGGAATTAAATTAGCTTCAGAAATAGGTTTAACTAAATAGCCGACCACACTGTCTTGCTGTGCCTTTTCCACAAATTCCTTTTGACTGTACGCGGTAATGATTAAAATTGGTATATCCAGTTGCTCTCCAATGATTCGACTCGCTTTCAGCCCATTCATCTTCGGCATTTTAATATCCATTAGAATTAAATCAGGCTTATGCAAAAAAGCCAGCTCAATCGCCCTATCCCCATCACCCGCTTCTCCAACGACTTCGTAGCCATGGTCTTGCAAGGTCATTTTCAGGTCCATGCGAATAATTGATTCATCTTCTGCAATTAAGATTCGTTTACTCATCAAAAGTTTCCACCTCCGCACCCACTGGAAAACTGATTACTGCATGAGTCCCGATTTCCCTAGGCACATATAGAAACTCACCATTCAAATCATTGGCCACCAAATTGTGGATGATTTCCGTGCCAAGCGAAGTTTGCGGATTCTTCATTCCAACGCCGTTGTCGGATACATGAAGCTCTACAAAATCATGATCTACGGTAAATTCCACATCAATAATCCCCTCTTCTTTGCCTTTGAATGCATGTTTTAAAGAGTTTTGAATAAGCTCATTAATGATTAGCGCAATTGAAACCGCTTTCTTAGAGGTTGTTACTATTTTATTGCCATTCGGCTCAATAATCAAGTCTACTTTTAAATTATATTCGTTGAGCACCATAGTAGAACATATTTTCCTTGTCAAATTTATAATATTTACATCATCATCATCCGCATGTTCCTTCGTAAGGATAATTTCATACACAGACGAAATACTGTATATCCGATTAAGTGTTTCTTCAAAAGAAGAACGACTTTCGGCTGGCATTCCATTACGCATTTGTAGCCTTATCAAGCTTGCCACCGTTTGCAAATTATTTTTTACACGATGATGAATTTCTTTGATCACGACTGACTTCATCATTAATTCTTTTTCCTTCGTCCGAAGTTCAGTAATATCTTGGACGATTAATAAAGTTTCTTGAGATTTGTTTTTCTCACGCATTCTTATCTTTTTAACTATTAAATTTTTGCGCTCAATTGTTAGTTCAAAGACAAACACATCATCTTCCTGCTCATAAACCGTCTGCAAAAAAGGTAATAATTCTAACAAATCACGATTAAGGACATCATCTTGCTCACTCATTTCAGTAATAAGTTTTAAACCTGAAGGGTTTGCGTATACTAACCGATTACTTTCATCTGTCAAAATGAGCATTTCCATTAATAAATCTGAAACTACACCTAGACCTGAATTTGTTAGCTGATCTTCCGCTGTTTCTGTTATTACCGAAAACCCCTTTATATTGTCTGTTGAAGTCGTTGAAGTAACCTGTTTTTCTGAAATCAGTACACCAATCACTTGATGGTTTGTATTCTTAATGGG
This sequence comes from Sporosarcina sp. P20a, assembly GCF_002743175.1. Lineage (NCBI taxonomy): Bacteria > Bacillati > Bacillota > Bacilli > Caryophanales > Caryophanaceae > Sporosarcina > Sporosarcina sp. P20a. The sequence continues at coordinate 70,305 of NZ_PDYT01000009.1, read as the reverse complement.
CACCACGGTCTGATCCACCAAGATACCTTCTTGTGTCATAGCCTGTCGTATGATTGATTTTTTTCCATTGCGATAGGAATAAAATACACCTGGCTCAAAAGATTCAAAAACAATTTTTCCAATAACTGAGTTATTATAGAGTGGTGTACTACCAACTGGAAAAGCTTCCGCAACGACAATTGCTTGATTACTTGGTTTTAATTTACAATCAATGAACATATACGAATCTGACAAGTCCGCGTAAGTCTGTAAGCTAAACGCCATCTCCTGAAGAATCTGCACATCTCGACTAGTCAGTTCGGTATGCCGTTTACAAAGCTGTTCCACTGTTTCTTTCACCAATACGTCACGACCTTATAATGAGGAATGCTGCTTCCCTTACTTTGTAAAAATAGTATAGGACGGTTAGCGAGAGAGGTCAATTGACAGGTTCGATGTCGGTAAATGAGTCTTAAGAAAATCATCTACCTTTCTCTCATACGCTTCCTGATCCATCACGAATGCTTCACCGTGATTGGCGTCATCCACTAAAAATAATTCCGCCTTACTCCTTGTCTTTTCATAAAGCTCTTTCGTCATTTCTGTCGGCACAAACGTATCTGCATTACCATGGATATACAGAATCGGTACAGTCGCGCGTTGTACTGCGCTTAACGCATCCGCTTCCTTCAATGAATATCCTGCCCTTGTGCTCGTCAGTAAACTCATATTGTCTAGTAAAGGGAAAGCTGGTAAATGAAACATTCGATTCAATTGATAGGCAAAAAGCTGATAGACGGATTGATACGGACTATCTGCAATGATTGCTTTCACCTGCTTCGGAAGATCTTCACCACTTGCCATCAATACCGTTGCAGCACCCATAGACAAACCGTGATAGATCACTTGTGTGTTAGTACCTATTTTTCCGGTTAGCAACTTTGTCCAATCAATCAGATCTAAGCGATCAGGCCAACCGAATCCATAATAATCACCGCCACTTTTTCCATGTCCTCTAGCATTTGGCATAAAAATATTATAGCCGAGTTCCTCATAATAATATTGACCGTATAAACCCATTTGTTTGGCATGTCCTAAATAGCCATGTGTCAGAATCACCAATTTTTCGCTAGGTTGTTTGGCAGGAAGGTAATAACCCATTAAATCTAAGCCATCTCTTGATGTCATATGCTTTTCTTCAAACTTCTGTTTGTCAACCCAATCCAGCCAGTCTCCATTTAAAAACACGTCCATGGTTTCGGCCGATACTTTCAAGTCTGCATTTCCTGTCAGGAAGTCTTTAGGCCCGCGTTTGATCGCCAAGTTGTAAAAGAAAAAACTTCCCGCTATTTGAAAAACGACGAAGAAAGCAGCTAGTATGACAATAACCTTTTTCCATCCAATTTTCTTCATTTCTATATCCTCGTTCTCTTAGTTTAAGCATTTATTATTAGTATACAGCGAATACGATGAATACGGCAGGTCTATTTCATGAGAAAAACCCCAGTAGTTGGATAGCAACTACTAGGGAATGTCTCATTCACTATTTTTATCTTACTTCTTCTTGTTGCTGCCTTGCTCTGTAGCCTTATCTGCCCGTTTGAATTCTTTGGCATACAACACTTCCTGTGCGGATGAAAGACCATTGTTCTTATCAGTCAGTGTTTTGTGTGGCGGTTTATTTTCACTCAAGTCTCAACACTCCTTTCCATCTGATTTTTTAGTCTCCCACAAATTCTCGATATTAAACACAGAAAGACAGTTATCGTTCTTTGGGTTTCTTTCTAAAACAACGTATACTAACTGTAAAAGGAGCTGATCCACATGAATTTTCATATGACAGAACACGGATTTGAAACCAAAACAGAATTTGGTACATTACACATTTCATCAAATGAAGAAAAAGGGTTTCGTCCCTATCAGCTAATGGTTGCGTCGATCGCAGTTTGTGGTGGTGGCGTCATGCGAAAAGTACTTGATAGAATGCGTATGCCAGCAGAAGATATTGCAATTGATGTAAAAGAGGTTCTGCGTTCTCAAGATGATGCAAGCCGTTTACTAAAAATCCACCTACATTTCACTGTTATTGGCTCGGACGTTACAGACGAAAAAATGCCAAGAGTCATGAAGCTGACGGAAAAAAATTGTTCTATGTTACAATCCGTGATGGGTTGTATCGATGTTGTGAAAACATACGAGCTGGGTACAAAGTAAGATCCAAAGACCCGACAAGAGAGTTCTTCCTTTTGTCGGTTTTTATGTTTAAAGGACCTTATTTTTCCATTTACACTTCTGTATAATGAATAGAATACCTAAAGGAGGTCTACCTATATGAAGAATAAACTAGTCGGGTTGTTAGCAGTTTTATTGGTCTTTGCAGCAACACCATTTCAAGCGCAGGCGGCCACACAATTTTCTGACGTAGACACGCATTGGGCAAAGAAGGAAATCATGTATTTAGCTGATCGGAATATCATTGGAGGTTTTCCGGACGGGACTTTTAAACCAAATGATCCCATTACAAGGGCACAGGCATCTTCCATGCTCATTAAAGCATTGAAAATTCCATTGGTTAAAAATCCTACAGTACAATTCAAGGACGTCTCAAAAAAGTCTCCATATTATCAAATTCTCGCAACAGTGAATGAAAAAGGCATCATGCGTGGAGATAACGGCTTCATGCGTCCTGGTGAAGATACTTCACGTGCACATATGGCTGCGATTATTCGTCGTTCATTTAACATACCTGTCGATAATCAAGCGACATTTGTAGACGTTTCACCGGCCCATTGGTCATTCCCCGATATTAATGGGATTGCAAAAAAAGGGATTACTGGCGGTTCAGAAGGGAAATACATGCCGACTAACTCCGTTACACGTTCTCAGTTCTCAGCATTTTTAGTGCGTGCATTAGATGACTCTATGAAGATAAACGACTATCATTCCTATGTAAGTATTAAAGGTAAAACGGTTGAACAGAATGGCTTTACTTATACCATTACAAAAGATAAAACTTCAACTAAGTTATTTAAAGAGAATAAAAAGGCAGGAACACGTTCAGCAATCTTAGATAGCTCGACTATGCCAGATAACGGAATAAACCGTATACTACTCATGTCCGGCTATCAAATGATCCTATACAATGATGAAATATTCATTCCATATTGGAGCTCGATCAATGCAGGAAACAAAATGCCTGCTGGTTATAATCTAGTGAAATTGAATATAAATAGCTGGAGTTACACAATTGGTAGTATTCCAATCGATCAAAAATTCCGTAATATGTTCATTTGGAACGATCGCATCTACTATACACTTGAAAAGAATAAGGACCGTGTTTTCGATTCCAAATTCGATCCTACTACACCACTGGATGATCCATTGACGCTGTATTCGGTTGCAATGGATGGAAAAAACAAAAAGACATTATTGAACTTTGACGCGCGTGTTATTTTCGATGAAGTAGAAGCTAGTACGAAAACCAATCAAGTAAGTCAAAACAATAAGTCTGTAGCATTCGACCTTTCTACGATGTATTATTTCAACAAAACAGGTGTGTATAAATATAATCTATTAGATAAAAAGACAAGCAAGGTCTCCAATGTTCTTGCGAAAGATATGGATGTTACCGCTACCCAGTTAATCGTAACGGATCAAGCAGGTAAGAAACATACACTTAAAAAATAAGAAAATGGCATGCCTCTAATCTAGCGGCATGCCGTTTTTTCTATCGATCAATAACTAGCTTAGCAATCATCCGAATGAATAATTGCCCAATGAAAAATGGGATAGCCGTTAACAAGATGACAAAGTCTCGGCCAAACGGCTTGAACCATCCACCATCATCTGAGATGAAATTCATAGCCAGTACGAGAGAAACTATGGCTGTAATCATATGAATTAGCAACATATAACGGACCCTGATAGGGCAAGATAAAATGCCCGTTATTACAATATATAAAACAGATACTACTATTAAATGCTCTGCATCTTCTCGCTTCATAAACTGACCATATTCATAGAAGTGAAATAGGAACGGCGCTGGTATCAAACTCATTACGAGCCATACTAAGTGCCAATTTCGTTTCATCATGACTTCATCACTCCAATTAGCTAAGAGTAAAAACACCCTTTTTGTTCAATACCATGTCAATCCGTTACCCCAATAGGCCATACTTTGAAATAAATCACTTAGAAAAAACACACCTGCCGCACATATGAAAGCAAGCATGATAAATACCAGTTGTTTCTTTTCTCCTTGCATAATGTATAGCCTCTTTTCATTCTACTAGGCTACCCTTTTCACGGCTTCTTCACCGGCACGTAGCCGACCTTCTCTACTAATTCCTGTCCTTGTGGTGAAACTATCCATTCAATGAATTTTTCCACATTCGGATTATCTGTCCCTGCTGTAATGACATAAAACTCAGATGCAATTGGATATTCATCACTTCGTATGGTTTCTTTTGTCGGCTCTACTCCATCGATTGCAAGCAATTTAATCTCATCATTCCCTACCATTTCCGTTGAGTAATAGCGGAATGTATAGCCAATAGCATTTTTATAGTTTCGATAATTTGAGACCTCTGATAGTATACCCCCCATTCCTTCGGCCACATTTTCTTTCGGAGCATCCATAATCGGAATATCCCCCATCAGTCGTTCCAAGCCTGTTTGACTACCGCTGTCTGCCGGTCGTTGGAATGCACGGATCGGCTCGCTTTTCCCTCCGACTTCTTCCCAATTTGTAATTTTGCCCGCATAGATATCTTGAATTTGTTTTAATTCTAGATGATTAACTGGATTCTTTTGATTGACGAAAAAGACAAATGCTTCTCGACCAATTGGCGTTAATTTCAACTCAAGACCTTGTTTCTTCGCCGCTTTCATTTGGGCGTCTGAAGGTCCTGCTGCCAAAATCATATCTACCCTACCAGCGAATAGATTTTCATAGGCAACAGGGGTTGTATTAACCATTACCTCACTATCATACGGGTTATATTCTTTTCTAGGATAGACTGCTTGAACAAACGCTGCATACAATGAATATAACGCGGTAGCACCGTCTATTCTCGGTAAATCATCCTTCAGCTCGAGTGTAGCCGCTTCATCGAGGACGGCAAGCTTTGATTCCTGTCCACTGGTAAACGGTTCATAATAACGCACCTCTACTTCGGCATTCACTGTTGAAATACTTTCCTTATATATGTGCATTATCGGCCAAACTGCCGATCCCAGTAGAATTACTCCAGCTACAATACCGAACAATCGCTTTCGTTGCTTGGTGTTAAAGAAATGAAAGATCATCATGACAATCCACACATATAAAATGATCACCACGCTTAGCGCTAACGGAATATAGTGGATCAATCCCATTAACAATAAATACAGCAACCCAATTCCTGTGAAAAATAATGACGCAATTAATAACAGTACCGCAAATGCTATAGGTGCAACCATACGCGTCCCCCCTCTTATTTCCCTCCCAATTCCTCCAGTCGGTGCCATGCCTCGTCTTCATCGAACGAACTATACCAGCGATAATGCTCTTCATCCAAAATACGAAAGTGTTGACTGATCAAGTTTTGCTGTAAACGGAAACGACCTTTTGTTTCCAATTCACGCCACCATACTTTACCGCCCATTGATTGATCCATTCGACGGTCAATGCCGTTATGCGCAATGGTCTCTAGTACTTCTAGCGGATCCCCACCAACTGTAGCTTGTAAGACTTCACTTTCACGAAACAAAGCACAGACTGCTATAACAGCTGTCCAACTAGCCAACGCTCTCGCTTTTTCAATTTGAATCAACGTCTTTTTGGAAAGCCCCAGTACATCCGCCATTTTTTGTTGAGAGTATTCTTTCTCCAATCGGATCACTCGCAACTTTAATGAAATCAATTCTATTAATTGTTGTTGATTCACCTGATCACCCCGTAGTTACAATTTATATCTATTGGTGTAATATTACACCGGCACAATTGTATAAGCAAATGATTTTTTGAATTCCCAGTTAATATTGCAACTATCGATTCTTTCTTAAAATTATGATAAGATTTATTGACTTTGTAATTTAGTAAAAGAAACGAGGACTCTTATGAAACAGCGTGAACAATGGACATCCAAGATTGGTTTTATTTTAGCAGCTGCTGGTAGTGCCATCGGTTTAGGAGCAATCTGGAAGTTTCCTTATATGGCCGGAACAAACGGCGGCAGCGTGTTTGTGCTGTTATTTATCATTTGTACATTATTAATCGGTCTACCGATTTTATTGGCTGAGTTTGTTATCGGACGAAGAGGACAGGCAGACGCGGTGACTTCTTTAAAGAAATTATCAACCGGACGCAGTTGGGGATGGGTTGGATGGATGGGACTTGCCTCTTCTTTCATCATTTTATCTTTTTACAGCGTCGTCGGCGGATGGATTTTATCCTATTTAGCGCGAGCCTTTACGTTTACACTAGGCGGGTTGGATTATGGTGAATTATTTAATACGACAATCGCGAATCCATGGGAAGTATTATTGGCCCAAGCATTATTTATGGCGTTGACGATCTTCATCGTTCAAAGCGGTATTCGTGGAGGGATTGAACGAGCTAGCCGCTGGATCATGCCTTTATTATTCTTGTCATTCATTGTATTGGCAATTCGCTCGTTGACACTAGACGGCGCGATGGAAGGTGTGCGTTTCCTATTCGTACCGGATTGGAGTTATCTTAACGGAACCACATTCCTTGTTGCATTAGGACAGGCATTCTTCTCACTGAGTGTCGGTGTGACAGCGATGATGACCTATGCTTCCTATCTATCAAAAGAGGAGAAGCTTGGACAGTCCGCGTTTAATGTATCCATCCTAAACATCGGGATTTCGATTCTAGCAGGACTTGTCATTTTCCCAGCTGTTTTCGCATTAGGACATTCACCGGAAGCGGGCCCTGGACTGATTTTCGTCATTCTGCCGGCTATTTTCAATGAAATCCCGTTCGGCAGTGTGTTTTTAATTATTTTCTTCCTCTTAATGCTGTTTGCCACACTGACTTCTGCTATTGCGATGCTTGAAATCGTAGTTTCTACAGGCATCCGTAAAAAGCATGATAGAAGAAAACGCGCTTCATGGGTGTTTGGCGGGCTGATCTTTTTAGTCGGAATTCCAAGTGCACTATCATTTGGTTTGCTGTCCGATGTGAGTATTTTCGGCAATTCCATTTTCGATTTTGCCGATTTGCTGACGAGTAGAATTGCAATGCCACTCGGGGCATTGGCAGTGTCTTTATTTGCTGGGTTCGTGCTGACAAAAGAGGATACAGCAGAAGAGTTAGGGATGAATCCCGCCCTTCACTCGTTGTGGAAAGTGATTGTACGCTATTTCGCACCTATCGCGATCGTCGTCATTTTCTTTACTTGGGTATTAGGTATGTAAAAAGCACGCTGGAGAACGTCTCCGGCGTGCTTTTGCTTTATATAATCTAATCAGGGCTAGTCGACGTTACAACCGCGGATTTTCATGAGAACTAGCAGTGAACCTTTGGAAGTCGCCTTGCATTTACGATGAATAAATGTAGTTTTCTTTAAAGAAGGCGCTCATTCTGCCACGATATCCGATCAATAAACCCTCATAAGCGCTCTATCTATTCATTTGATCGCTCTATGAACCTCGGTAATTGCTCTATCCTGTCACTTAAGCGCTCTATACCCTTCAGCAACCGCTCTATCTATCTCCAGAACGCGTCCGCCTAGAGCACAGTGTAACGACTTTCTCCCCTTCAGCCTTTCTTTTTCACTAGATATGCTTCATAAGCGCTTCCACTACATGCGTCAATCCCGCCAAGTCGTCTGCCGTAAAGCGATCTAATTCAGGACTGTCGATGTCGAGTACACCAAGCACTTCTCCATCTTTAATCAGGGGTACAACCACTTCGGAACGGGATGCCGCGTCACATGCTATATGCCCCGGGAACGCGTTGACGTCCGGTACGACCAAGCCTTCTTTTGTCTTCGCAACTGTTCCACAAACACCTCTACCGAGTGGAATACGAATACATGCCGGTAATCCTTGGAACGGGCCGAGCACGAGCTCATCGCCATCCATCAAGTAAAAACCTACCCAATTGATGCGATCGAAGAATTGATTAAGTAATGCGGATGCATTGCTTAAGTTTGCGTATACATTTGGCTCTCCTGATAAGAGTGCATCCACCTGTATTGCTAGTTGCGCGTACTTCTCTTGTAGATTATTCGAGTAATCAATAGGTGTGTACATACTAATTCCCTGCTTTCTGTGTATAGATCTAACTGTAATCATACACAGAATAGCAGACTTGGAAAAGTAATCGAACTTCATTCGTTGTTTCAAGTCAATCCAATTTCACTCTCAGTACCTCTCCGGTCACTGCATCTATCTTAACTTCATACTTATGCCCTTCTGCTGTGCGGATATCTACTTCAAATACCAACATACCGTCATCGAATTCCAATTCTGATTTCACCACTTCACCCGGTACTCTTTGTCGGGCAATATCGTTTGCTTGCTCCATTGTAATCCTACGATATTGCGGATGTTGCCAGTGATTCATCCAATACTCACTTTGCTGATTCAATGAACGATCCCTCCAATTTCTTTCTACGTTGTTACTCTATGCGAAAGAATGAAAAAGTGCCCCACAGCTAAGCTTGTCGTTTACGAAAGAAAAACGGATTATTTCCGAGGAAATAATCCGTTTTTGTCAGGCAGCCTGCGATGAAATATTCTTTTGTTTATAACGCATCCAAATAATGAGCGGAATGAGTAGTAAGGAAATATAGGTTCCAAGGAAACTTAACATGGAAAAACCTAAGAACGCCATGACAATTCCTGAAGCAAGTCCACCTACTGTTCCTGCTAGTGCGACAAACACGTCGATGCTTCCTTGGATCTTCGCGCGAGTCAACACATCAGTAGAATCGATCACAATGGCCGTTCCACTGATTAATCCAAAGTTCCAACCAATCCCTAGCAATATGAGCGATACGGACATCCAGAATATCGATTCTCCTGCTACGTAAGCTGCGAGAACACCTGCTAGCGCAAGTGTCACACCCGAAGCAATCACCATAATTGGCCGTCCAATCCGATCTACTAATACACCAGTAAAAATGGAAGGTAAATACATACCTGCGATGTGTAAGCCAATGACCAAACCAATACCTGATATCGAAGCACCGTGATGTTGCATATGGACAGGTGTCATCGTCATAATAGCGACCATGACACCATGTGACAGTACGAGTACGATGCCCCCTACCCAAATCCCCATCCTATTTGCCGTTTGTTGATGGGCAACATGCCCTTCATTGGACTCTACACGTTCTTTTTGTTCGGCCAGTTCAATCTCACGTGCAACGAGTAAAGGATCTGGTCGTAAAAACAGCAAGAATGTCAGCCCGGACAATACGTAAGCAAAGCCTGCCAGTAAAAACACACCAGTCAATGAAGGTATGCCGATGAAATCTGCCACATAGCCCATTGGTAAGACCAGATTGGGTCCCGCTACCGCACCCACTGTGGTTGAAACAAGAGCAACACTGACCGCAGTAGCCCGTTGCTTTTCATTGGCGAGATCTGTTCCAGCATAGCGAGCTTGTAAATTAGAGGATGTGCCTGCACCATAGATAAACAGAAAGATGAATAACACAGCAAGACTTCCGGTCATCACTGCAAAGATTACACCGAATGCACCGAGACCACCTGTAATAAATCCCGCACCGAGACCGAGACGACGACCGTAACGCTGAGACAACCTACCGACGAGATAGGCAGAGAATGCGGAACCAAAAGTAGACAGCGCAATCGGCATGCCCGCCAGGCTTTCATTGCCCGTCATGTCTTGAATTAATAGCGCCCCTACTGTGATTCCTGCTGCAAGTCCGGCACCACTAAATATTTGGGAAATGATCACGACAAGTAAGGAGCGCTTATACAATTGCTTTTGCGCTTCTTTGGATTTAGTGTAGTACGAATAATCTTGCCCTCTCGACATGGAATTCCCACCTTTTCTATTACTATGTAATGGATCTATAAATTTATCAATTATTTACGCTTTATTCATCTTATCATACAGTAGCAACTAGAAAGAGAAGTCTTTTCCATACACAAAAACAAGCAAACCTAATTTTACTAGGCCTGCTTGTTCCTTTTATAGCGCGATTTTTATACTAGCGGTGCGATGAAAATAGGATGATCAGAAAACTTTGCTATTCTTGCTTCCCCTTCATGTACCCACTTTTCGTCGTATTCAATAGGTCCGTCTTTGTCTTCAGGCGTTTGGAACTGGTCGAGGCCGACAGCTGCTAATACGGGGCTGTCATCGTCATCCAATCCAATATTGACTACATGGTTGATGATAAATGGTACGTCAAACTCGATCATAGCACTATCTTCGTCGAGTTCACCATCCACTACGTGAAAAGGTATTCGTAAGTAAATCGTATCACTACCATCCTGATTCAAGATAGTATCGAAATTTCCGCGGTCGAAGTCCCAATTTCCTCCCATTTGGATATCATGTTCTATGAGTATGTTCCGCGCATCTCCAAATAATGATTTTTTGCCCGGTAGATTGGTTTTCAGTTCGATCATGGCATTTCCTCTTTTCTATGTCAGTTTTTCTTGCTGAAGGTCTGGTTGATTAATAGTCTTAAGAATACCCTCGTTAGTTGTTTTACAAACTCTTCTAGTGGACTAAATTGAATAATCATAACCAGAAGTGAGAATATTTTTGATCGACGCTGGCGGACTACTTTCGACTTATTTATGTTCACAAAAAAAGACTACCCAATAGGATAGTCTAACTTCGCTTATTTCATTAGCTCTTTATACCGTTTCAAACATTCTTCATACGCTTCTTGTACAGTTTCAACCTCGATGACGTCTTGGCTAATTGTAGCGAAGCGGGTTACTGAGTGTTCGTACTGCGGATCGTAGTAGTGAGTCAATAACTGTTCTACAGCTTCTGCGAAACGTCCATTTTCTAGGTCTTCCTGGATTTGTGCTGCAATGGGTTGGTGGATGCGTTTGCGAATTCTTGAGAATGCTTCTAGAAACAGTTCTGGTTGTTTTTCTGGTTCGTACTCGGAAAGAATTTCTTCGACCCGCACTTTGACCGGTAGTCTAACAATCCACTGCGGACTCTGTCCTTTTTTCTCAAACAGTAGTTCCGGCATATGTACTTGCCCTATGCGTTTGCTTTCGCCTTCTATGAAGATATATGGTTCGTTCTCATACTTTTCCAGTTTATCCGCAATTAGCAATTCGAATTTCTTCTGGTTGTTCGGCTGTACACCGATTTGTCCGAATATGGAACCTCGATGGCCTGCCATACCTTCTAGATCGATGACCGGACAGCCGTCTTCCATCAGCTTGTGAAGAATCTTCGTCTTGCCGCTTCCTGTATAGCCGTTTAGTACAAGCAATTTAGGTTTGATTGGCTCTTGCAGTTTCGCAATAACCCACTGGCGATATGTATGAATACCGCCACTGATTCGGCTTGAGCGAATTCCCATCAATTCCAGTACAGTCATTGCTGTTTTGCTTCGCATACCGCCACGCCAGCAAAACACAGTAACTTGGGTGTCAATTTTCCTGAATTCTGCTATGAAATCGGGTAGTTTTTTAGCGAAAATAGCTAGACCATGATCCATAGCGGCTTGTTTTCCTACTTGCTTATAAAGCGTACCTACTTCCGCGCGTTCTTCATTCGTGAAAATCGGAATGTTAATACTGCCCGGAATAGTTGCTTCCTCAAACTCTTTCGGAGAGCGTACATCGACTAATGTATGTGAATGGTTTTTCTGTAATTCGAGTGCGTCCGTCAATGTAATATCTCGTACCATGTTATTTTCCATCTCCTTGATTTACTGCACGATAATTCGACCGGTATGTTCGTCGGTTACTTCTCCAATAATATGCGCATCGACTCCAGCTTCACGTAATTGTGCATGCAAACGATCTGCTTCATCTCCAGCAACTGCTACTAGCAATCCACCAGAAGTAACTGCGTCACATAAAATCCATCTGCCGATTTGATCCAATGATTCTGGATATTTGACCATATCTTCTATATGTGCAAAATTGTTTTTCGTACCGCCTGGAACCGAACCAGCTTCTGCTAGTTCTCTTGTACGTGGTAATACAGGAACTTTCTCATTATCAATTCGCAAGCATACGCCACTACCTGTTGCCATCTCAGAAGCATGTCCAAGTAAACCGAAGCCCGTTACGTCTGTTGATGCATGAATGCTGTAATCATCCATCACTTCAGCCGCTGTTTTATTGAGTGTTGTCATCACTTTTGTCACGTGAATTTCTTCTTCTTCAGACAATAATCCATTTTTCAGTGAAGTGGTCATGATACCTACACCAATCGGTTTTGTCAGAATCAAACGATCGCCTGGTTTCGCCCCTGCATTTGTACGAATCTTGTCAGGATGTACCGTTCCAGTTACTTGCATACCGAACTTTGGTTCCTGATCATCGATGGAGTGGCCACCGACAAGAACTGCACCAGCTTCTTTCAATTTGTCAGCAGCTCCACGCAAGATCTCCGTCAAGATACTCCGGTCAAGTGTATGGATCGGGAATGCGACGATGTTCAACGCTGTAATTGGTTTACCGCCCATTGCATAGACATCACTGATCGCATTCGCCGCTGCCACTTGTCCAAAATCATATGGATCATTGACAATGGGTGTGAAGAAATCTAGTGTCTGCACGATAGCAGTCGTATCATTTATCTTATATACGCCTGCGTCGTCGCCTGTATCTAATCCGACAAGTAAATTAGGGTCTGCGAGGCCAGGAGGCAATGTTCGTAGAACTTCAGCTAAATCAGCGGGTCCTATTTTACAACCGCAGCCTCCTTTTGATGATAATGAAGTAAGTTTTACAGAAGAATTTCGCATTACGGATATCAACCTTTCAAATTGTAGTCCCTCAATTTTACCATAGAGTTTGCATTCTAGATCTGTTGGGCACTTGAGATTCTTATGGCCAATGAAAAACAGACTACGCTTTAAGGCGTAGTCTTACATGATGCAAATGCATTATTTTACGTACTTTACAAACCAAAGATCGTCTTTTTTCTCGATATATTCCCCGTTCCAACCTTCTTTCAGCAACTTTTTCTGCTGTTCGGTATTCTCCATTAGAACAAATTGCTGTTCTGATGTCGTTCCACGGGAAGGCTCTTGGAGATCCTTGAATAAAATATAGCGCAGTTTATTGCCATATTTCACTTTGAGTTCTTTGATTCGTAAACCTAGTGCAAATTTATCTTTCAAGCTTGGAATATTAAAGGGTGCAACGGTTGTACAAATATAGCGATAGCGATCTCTCTCCACATGTTCCATTAGCCATTTACCAAGTGTCGTTTGGAGTCCATGTCCTCTATAGTCCGGATCCACACCCGAAATCTCTGAGTACAGCACGCTAGATAATTCGTTTAGTGATACTCCAGCGTCAATTCCTAAATGCTCTTCATCTTCACCAGGATCCAACATAGCACGGAACGCGATAAGGTGATTATCGACAAAAGCCCCTGCCATCATGCCATTGCCGCGTAGAATATACACAAATTCTTCTTCCGTTAACGGTTGAAGAAAATCAGGTTCCTCAAGAACAGCAATGATCCGTTGTTGTAAAGCTAGAACTTCCGGCAGCTGATCTTCCGTTAAAAGTGAAAGTGATGCTTGCAACGTCATAATGTCACCTTTTCTTTACGCACCGTCAATTCTTCTAGCGCTTGCTCATCTACGTCAATACCAAGTCCAGGCTTTTCATTGAGTTCAATAAACGGTACATCATAGTGCAGATTGCCGACGTCTTTACTGAATTTCAATGGGCCCGTCAATTCTACACTTGTCATCGCTTTTTGTGAGAATGCTACATGGAAGCCTGCTGCAGATCCAATAGACGACTCCACCATGGATCCAACCTGACATTCGATACCTGCCATCTCCGCCATATGCGCAAGCTTCATCGCAGGATACATGCCTCCGCATTTCATAAGCTTGATGTTTACTTTATCCGCTGCACGCTTTGCGATAATTTCACGCATCTCGCGTACTCCACGCAATCCTTCATCTGCCATTAGAGGCGTCGCGATTTTCGATTTGATTTCTACCATCGCATCGATATCATCCGCTTTAACTGGTTGCTCGAGCCAATCTAGTTCACAACTCTCCAATTTTTTCATTGCCTGCAATGTCGTCGCACTGTTGACCCAACCTTGGTTAACATCCACTCGGATTGCGATATCTTTGCCAACACGCTCGCGCACGGCCTGAATCCGCTTGACGTCTTCGTCTACGTTAGTACCGACTTTCATCTTTAATGAACGATAGCCAGCTGCCACACGATCAGCAGCCTCCTGTGCCATATGTTCAGGTGAAGCGATACTTAGCACATGTGTAATCGGAAATTTCTCATGATAACGTCCACCAAGTAAATTATAAGCAGGAATACCATAGGCTTTCCCTACTGCGTCAAAGCAAGCCATGTCTAGCGCCGCTTTCGCTGTAGGTACACCGTAAATTGCTTGATCCATCACTTCATGAATTTTCCCAAAGCGACTTGGGTTTTCTCCAAGTAAAGCAGGTGCAAGTGTATGATGAAGTACAGCAAATGTACCTTCCCAACTTTCCCCTGTGACATGGTCGTCTGCAACTGCTTCACCGTAACCCACATAACCTGTGTCTGTTGTTAGTTTTACAATAATAGAAGGCATATCATCATAGGATGCATAGCTGATTACAAATGGTTCATAAAGTGGTAATCTAATCGCAAAAATTTCTATTTCAGTTATTTTCATTATTTTTCTTCCTTTCCTATTGGCAGCTTTTCATTGGTATTGTATGATTGTCGTTAAATAGTCGCTAATGAAAAGAGGAGATCCCATTATGAAGGTTACCATTGCATTGGTCGGCTCACAAGAGTTTTGTCGGCAAGCAGAGAATATAGTGTTACCCCACAATATGTGCATTGATTATTATCGATATGACAGCCCGTCCGAAGCCCCTCGTCTACTAGAGGTACTGAAACCCTGTCACGTCATATTATTCTCTGGGTCCTTACCTTACGAAGCGTCCGAGAAAATTCTTCAAACGATCTCGATTCCGGCATTTTATATTCAGCAAAACGAACATACAATAGCGATCACTTTATTATACCTTGCTTCAGAAAAGAATATGGCAATTCATGATATTTCTATAGATATAAAAGAAAGAACACATATCGAACAAATCCTGCAAGATCTTGATCCTCTCTCTTCCGTGCAGAAGCCTGCTATACATGAACTGCAATCCAACAGTGATTTGCAAGCTGTTGTAAACTTTCATTTAGAACATTTCAGAAACGGGAAGTCTAAAATGGCATTGACCAGTGTGCATGCTGTATACGATCAATTACAAGCGGCGGGGATTCCATCATTCCGGATGCTGGATCCTGCAAGCAATATTTTACGCGCGATGGAACACGCCGTTCAACAAGCAGATTTTGCAAGGAGTGAAGCGACTAAAATTGCTGTAGGCGTACTGCAAGTTCATCAACCTGAGGAACTTCCACAGAGAACCATAGAAATACTAGCGAACTACTTGCAGGCTCAATGGAAAGAAAAAGAGGACAACTTCTTTTTCTACACTACTCTAGGCACTATCGAATTTGTTTTAGCCTTAAAGGCCTTCGTCCAGTTCTGTGAATCGCTTCACCCTGTATCCACTTTATCTTTTGGATTAGGACAAACAATGATAGAAGCTACTGACAATGCGATGAGTGCACTGCAACTCGGCAAGCAAGAGATTAACAAAGGAGTCTTTATGCTGGATGAACATAAGAAGCTGCACGGTCCTTTGCCAGCTACAAAACCGTCAATTGCGATGAGGTTGGACGACCCTGATTTGCTTAAGATCAGCGAAAGGACGACATTGAGCCCGGCGGTCATTTCCAAACTTAGGCAGTTTGATCAATTCAGGCAATCTACGCCGTTCACCGCTAATGATTTAGCAGGATATTTAGCCGTTTCCAGAAGAACTGCTGAACGTACAATTAAAAAGCTTATGGATCAACAATATATCGATACGGTTGGCGAAGAAATGACCTACAGCCAAGGCAGACCACGCGCATTATACAAATTGAAGATTGCTATCAACTAAAAAGGCAAAGCCGTTACATATCACGGCTTTGCCTTTTAAATTTATTCGAGTTGTGCCTCGAGGTCCAACTTCGCTTCCTGCTCATTCATTTCCACAATTTCTTCAGACGTCATTTTAACAATAGAAAATCCGGTTAGGGCATAGATAATTGAGATGAGAGGAACAGCGAAATTCAGAATAGCGTATGGGCCGTATTCTACTACACTGACACCGAGCGTACCGAATATAAATACACCACATGTATTCCAAGGAATAAATACCGATGTAAGTGTTCCACCATCTTCTAGTGCACGCGAAAGGTTCTTCGAGCTCAATCCCATATCTTTATAAGTTTTGCTAAACATTCTGGAAGGTACAACAATGGAAACGTATTGTTCAGAACAAGTTGCATTGGTCATGAAACACGCACCAATCGTTGAAATAATTAATGTAGACGTGGACTTTACTACTTTCAGCAATTGCTTCATAATTGCCCGCAACATACCTGAATACTCAAGAATACCACCGAAGGTCATGGCCACAATAGTCATAGAGACGGTATACATCATACTGTCTAGGCCGCCGCCATTAAATAGTTTATCAACTAGCTGGTTACCTGTTTCAATCGCAAAACCACTCTGCAGAGCGCCTAGCGCACCCGCAAATGTCCCCGACTGAAGCGTTACATGAGATAAGAAACCTAGAACAATTCCGATAATCAGTGCCGGCACCGCAGGAATCTTCATTGCGACCATCACGATGACGGCCAAAGGAACAAGCAATAGCCAGGGTGATATAACGAAGCTATCTTGCATGACCTGAGATGTGTTTGCAATTGATGTTAATTCTGCTTCACCTGAACCAAATCTTCTTCCAAGGAATGTAAAAACACTAAGAGCAATTAGTAATCCAGGAATCGTCGTATACAACATATGCTTAATATGATCGAATAAATCTGTTCCAGTAAGTCCCGCAGCTAAATTGGTTGTATCCGATAACGGTGACATCTTATCTCCAAAGTATGCGCCAGAAATGACAGCCCCTGCTACCATACCAGCAGGGATTCCCATACTGAGTCCAATACCCATCCCGGCTACACCAATCGTAGCCATTGTCGACCATGAGCTACCTATTGCCAATGAAACAATTGCACAAATTAGTGTAATGGCTACCAGGAACCAAGAAGGTGTAATGATCTTCAATCCGTAGAAAATCATTGTCGCAACTATTCCCCCACCCATCCACGAGCCAATTACCAAGCCGACAAGCATAATAATAATGACCGCTGGAAGAGCCAAACGAATTCCTTTGTACATCATTTCCTCAATTTCTTTCCAAGAGAATCCATGGCGCCAGGCTACGAGTGAAGCAATGGCAGTTCCTACGATTAGCGGCATGTGCGGTCCCTCTTTAAGCTTTACTACAGTTATAATCATAACTAGAATCATTAATACTAACGGCAGGATCGACCACCAGAACCCTATTTCTCTTTTTTGCCTTTGATCCACTACGCAACCCCCATTCAAATTCAGCCTATTAAAACACGTCGTTATATAGTCGTTTAATCTATTTTAAACGTTTTCTAAATTGTTTGTCAATGAAAATATGAAAGCGTTTACTATGTCTGTTTTTATATTTGGAAGTCAGCCGCTATCAGAAAGCTTTTCTGTAAATACTTACATTTTCTATCACAATGGAAGACAAGATTCTGAAACAGTAGAATCAAATGAGTTTATAAAAGTGTGAAACGGGAATAATACAAAGTACTTTCATGAAATGGGAGGCGTACTATCCATTGATAGCTAACAGCCAAAATACAAATACGATAAAATGTGTAACAGAATATGATACCCTGCGCCGAGTCATACTATGCCAACCGGAATTTATGGCAATTGACGAAGTCATTAATGAAGTGCAAAAAAAGTATGAAGATGAAAACATCGATAGACAACGTGCGATGAGTCAGCACGCAGAATTCGAAAAACTTTTGAAGGAAAACGGAGTGGAAGTGATCACGCTTCCTACTTCCGAAAAATATCCTGAACAAGTTTTCACACGGGATATCGGCTTTACGATTGGCAATGAAATATTTATCGCCGACTTGGCTGCAAATATACGAAAAGGTGAAGAAATTACGCTAAAAGAATGGCTAATTGCGCAAGACATTCCCTATCAGTCCGCCACAGATCGAATGGAAGGCGGCGACATTATTGTCGACCGTGATACTATCTACATCGGCATCAGTAGCCGTACATCCGAGGAAGCAGTTAACAAGCTGGAAGAAAAGCTTCCTGATCATCAACTCAAACGGATTCCATTTGATGGACGGTACTTGCATCTAGACTGCGTTTTCAATATCCTTTCTCCCGAAAAAGCGCTAGTTTTTTCAGCTGCGTTTGATCAGGAAACACTCCATCAACTGGCTGATTCATATCAATTGATTGAAGTGGCGGAAGATGAACAATTTTCTCTAGGGACTAATGTTCTCTCAATTGGTAACAATAAAGTATTCAGTCTTCCACAAAACGAACAAGTGAATGCAAACTTACGCGCAAATGGATTTGAGGTCATAGAAGTCGACTTTTCTGAAATCATTAAATCAGGCGGTTCTTTCAGATGTTGTTCGATGCCTGTAGAACGCGGTTAAAGTGAAAGACCGAAGCCAATCCCACACGTTTTATTGTGGTGATTCCGCTTCGGTCTTTTTTATTCGAGTATATCTATATAGTAATTTTGCTCATGATCCAGCTCGGGTATATCGAGCTCAATTGCTTCAGGAATCAACAAGTGTATCGTCATGACTCCTGATACACTCCCAGAGGAATTCCCGTACGTCTTTTCACCGGTAAACTGATTCAATATGTTTGAATCATGGTAAAACGTATACTCTAGACGGTTTTCTGGTTGCCTTGGAACAGACATGGACTTGCTATTCCAAACAGGCAGGTTGATTTTGAGTTGATCGGATAAATCGTAATACATACTGTCTTCACCATTAAACATCGTCATCAATTCAGGGGAATAGACCGTTTCTTCTATTGTCCGACTAATTTCGGGTGTGCGCTTTATCAGAATATATGCACCTGGGAAAGAAGAGATAGAGAACTTCCCTTCTACTTCATGTGACCGTTTTACCAATACTAGGTTTTCAGGAATTGGTAACTCTTCTACAATTGCATTATATAAATCAAATCCAACTTCATTCGCCACTACTTCAGGGGGATTTACTCCCTCTACTTGCCGCTCCATTGTTTCCGCTACGACAAGTCCAATTATCAACAACACTAGGTATCCAATAATCAGCTTCCAATGAAATGATCTTTTTATCCGTACGCGTCCCATATTCCTTGTTACCAGTATAATCGTCAATACTCCAAGGAGAAGGACTACAGGTACTAGTATAGTAAGAAGCATCAAGGGTTCCTCACCTCCAAGCGATTTGTGACAAAGAAGCTGAAAGCAAACAGAACTGCAATTGTCCCTACTATCTTCAATGTGAATAATAGAATCGACGTTTCCCCATAGAAGAAATACAGCAATCCACTATTCTCATTGTCTGCTACAGCGAATGTGCTTTGTGTGAATGCATACCACATCACTCCAAACAGCGCGATAAACAGTTTGCTCCATTGGATGAGCGATCCGAGCGTGTATCCAACCAGCATAAGCAACAGTGTATAAGCCGTCATAACAAAAATACGCGAAAAGAAATCGAGTGGTGAAGATAGTAATCCCGACGTTTCAATAATCATATTATCTCTAAACATCGCGACAATTTTCATTACCGAACCAAGTAAAAC
This sequence comes from Sporosarcina sp. P20a, assembly GCF_002743175.1. NCBI lineage: Bacteria > Bacillati > Bacillota > Bacilli > Caryophanales > Caryophanaceae > Sporosarcina > Sporosarcina sp. P20a. Next base: position 50,363 of record NZ_PDYT01000009.1, on the reverse strand, counting down.
AGTCGTCACGCCACCGAGCAATGCAGCAGTACAGAAGAAGTAGAAATTAGCCAGTTGAAACGTCAGACGATTTGTGACGAACGAAAAGGATTCATTTCGTTGCGCAGCAGACGTCAACAGGAAACCGACTATGAATGCCCAAAACATTGTCAACCCAAGCTGTGCGTCGTTCGATATGGAAGTGAAATTGAAGGAAATAGGCTCTCCCCATTCATTCATGGTGGTAGTTGTAACTGCACCGCTTATAAATACAGTTGCGATAATCTGCAGTACAATTAACATGGTGAAAATAGACACATTGGCGTTCAATTTAAACAAAAACTGTCGTTTTGCGAGTTCACTCACGCTCCATTGCGTCGAAAACATCATCTACCCTTCCTTTCGTCTGACCAGTCATTGCCAGATATGCCTCACTTGCTGAAACGGCTGACACGCGTATTCCTGCTTGCTTTAATTCAGTTAGTTCTGATGTTGTATGATCATTATCGACAATCCATTCTGTTAACGGACCAGCAGAAGACTTATGAATGACGGCATATCGATTGGCGTATTGTTTCAATACATTTTCTTTACCTTGTAACGAAATAAATTTCTCTTGAAGTTCGGTTATTGAACCATGAAATGCAATATCTTTTCCGTCGATCAATAAGATATCCTCCAGCAAGTCCTCCATCTCTTCCATATGGTGACTCGATAAAAGGATAGTTCGTGGATGTGCAAGATAATCTTTCAGCAGCGCCCTGTAAAAATCCCTACGCGCTCCAGCATCCATTCCCGTAATCGGCTCATCAAACATTGTTAGTGGACAACGTGTGGCTATACCGACAACGGCATTGAATGTACTGCGTTTGCCTTTTGACAGGATACGATGGTTCAGCGACAGCGGTAATTTGAAGTACTCGAGCAGACGCATAGCTAGGTCCTGATCCCAATTTTCATAGAAGCGCTCACATTCCTTCAGTAAATCACCCAATGTTAGTGCATCCGGAAAGCCCATCATATCGTCTATGAAAATTATGTTGGCAGAAACTTTAAGACTGTTGAAGGGACGCTCACCAAACACACGAAGCTCTCCACCTGACTCTTTTATGAATCCTGCAACCATCTTCATAAGTGTCGTTTTCCCCACACCATTACGTCCTACCAATCCCGTAATGACATTCTCACGGATTTCTAAATTTAACTGATTCAGTACTGTAATTGAACGATAGCTTTTCGTCACGTTTTTCAAAGTAATTGCTGGCATTATGACCTCTCCTTTCGCTCTGCTCGAATTAATTCAATGAGCTGTTCCTCTTGAAGGCCCAGCAATGCAGCTTCATTAAGTAGCTCCTGCACGAGACGACTTAACCTACCGCCTTTACGTTTCGTCAGTAATTTCTCACGTGCATCGGCAGATACAAACGTGCCAAGGCCTCGCTTCTTGTAAATAAGTTCCGCATCCAGCAAAATCGTCAGCCCTTTCCCCGCAGTCGCAGGATTGATGTTGAAAAGATCTGCCAGTTGATACTGTGAGTACACTTTATCGTCCGCTTGTAACGTACCGTCAATAATTTCCGTCTCTAACCATTCTGCAATTTGAATATAAATTGGCTTTTCTCCATCCATCTCAAGCAAAAACTTCACCACCTCGAGGTAAACTAGTGCATTACTGTTGTAATGTACAATACATGTTTTTATATTATACCGCAAGTGCAGAAAAAATATGTTGTAAAGCGATGAATAAAATGATCACTTACTACTCATCCTAGGTATTTACACTGTATGTAAGGAGCGGATGAAATGAATACAGTAAAGGACTTTCCCATTCAGCAAAATAGATTAATCAATGCGGGCTTTCTATTAGTTTGCTTATGTTTATTAGATGCCGTTTTCACAGATTATGGTTTACGGTTTGGTCTTATAGAAGAAGCCAATCTGCTCGTGTCGTTTTTATATGAACAAAGTATTCCTTTGTTCTATGTAGTGAAACTCGGATTACCTTTGATACTTTTATATATCGTGACGGTTAGTTCTTCGGGGATTTTCGTACGTATCTCTTTGACTACTGCATTATTTGTTTATATCACAGTATTGTTTATGCATATCTTTTGGTTGATCATGGTCGCAATTTAATATGTACTTTAATTATCTCTTCTATATCCCGTGTTTATCGTATACTAAATGTATGATTACATGGAAAGAAGGGGTTATTATTGAACATTGAACCATCACTGCGAACGCTTTCTATTGGAATGCCACGCATATTACAAACTGCTAATGGCAGCGAATTTTCCAGTGCTATTTGTAAACAGACTGCAAAAGAAACATTTCTTTCTGTAGATGGTTTTCAAGGGGACGGAATTGCAGACACGAAGCATCATGGCGGTCCTGATCGAGCGGTTTGTATCTATCCGGGAGAGCACTATGCTTTCTGGGAAAAAGAGTTCTCCTGCACGTTGCCCACTTCCACATTCGGAGAAAATCTGACAGTAGACGGAATGCTCGAGACAGATATATGTATTGGAGATATGTTTACAGTAGGAGAAGCAGTGATCCAAGTCACGCAAGGTCGAGTACCTTGTAGCACTATTAGTAAGCGCACTGGCTTGCCTAGTCTGATGAAAGGAATGGTCAACACCGGATTCACAGGTTATTTATGCCGTGTTATTAAAGAAGGAATTGTTCGTTCAGATTCTCCGATTACTTTGCTGCAACAGGATCCAAAGCAAGTTTCCATTCTATATGCAAATGAAGTGTATTTTCAGCGTCCTAAAGATCTGAAAGGATTGAAACGAATATTGGAAGTCGAAGCACTAGCTGAAGAATGGCGGGATATGCTGAGGAAACGACTAGATAAGCTCGAGAATATCTAAAAAAAGAACTAACCTACGATAATAAAAATCGTCGGTCAGTTCTTTTTGTTCATATGAGCTGTTTCACTAATTCCCGATTTCGTTCCTTGAAGAGTTCATTATGGGAAGATACCATGCCATTTTCATTTGCTTCGGGATCAATATAGATTTTGGCGCAGTTTACTGCATTTGCCGCATCCTGAAATGCACCTGCAATTAAATGGAGCTTGCCTTTGTGGCTCAGTACATCGCCTGCCGCATACATCCCCTCTACGGACGTAGCACTCGTACAAGTACCAGCAATCTGTTTATGTTCCGTTAGTTCAACACCAAGTTGCTGATCGCCAATTAACGAAGTGTCACGCTCGTAACCGTGATTAATGATCACTTCATCCACAGCTATCGTAGTAACCGTTTCTTCTTCATTGTGTCGTAGCTCCACACTCTCAATTGAGCTATGATCCTCAGACGCAATGAATCGGGATATATTCGTATTAAAGTGACAGACTACACCACTCTCCAGGAGTTGTCGCACTTGCGCTTCATGGCCATTCAAATTTTCTTTACGATACGTTAGGTATACTTTCTTAGCAATCGGTTGCAGTTCATTCGCCCAGTCAATCGCTGCGTTGCCACCGCCTGAAATCAGGACAGTCTTCTCTTTGAAGCGCCCTAAAGATTTTACCGTATAGTTCAAATTCGACACTTCAAATCGTTCTGCGCCTTCCACCTCAATCTTCTGTGGATTCAAAATACCTGTACCTGTCGCTATTATCACGGTTTTACTATAATGAACAGTACCCGAGGAGCCATGTAATGCAAAATGCTTGTCTTCTGTCTTTTCGATCTTCACAATTTTTTCATTGAGTACGACTTCTGGGTCAAATGTTAATCCCTGAGCCACAAGCCGTTCAATTACCTGAGCTCCTGGTGCTGGGGTCATGCCGCCAATATCCCAAATCATTTTCTCCGGGTAGACATGGATCTTTCCACCAAGCTGCTGCTGATATTCAATGATTTTTGTCTTCATTTCACGCAATCCACTATAAAAAGCAGCATATAACCCAGCAGGTCCGCCGCCGATAATCGTTACGTCCAGTAGCTCATCTTGTCTCATTCCATCTTCTCCCTTTAAAATAATTATTGACATCGCTTGCATTTCAATTTATAGTTCTCATTGTAACGATATTGATAATCATTATCAATGATTACTTAGTAGGAAAGGTTTGATTTCACAAAATGGTTCGCTTGTATACAGAAAATCTACAAGTTTCATACGATGATCACCTTATTGTTAAAGGGTTATCGGTTCAAATACCTGACAAGAAAGTGACTGCCATTATTGGAGCAAACGGATGTGGCAAATCGACCTTTCTAAAAGCTGTCACACGCTTAATTCCTCATCAATCAGGAGAAGTCATATTAGATGGTGGAAATATCGTTAAACAAAGGACGAAACAGCTCGCGCAAAAGATGGCTATTCTTCCTCAGACACAAGAAGCCGCCAGTGGTTTAACAGTTGGTGAATTGGTATCCTACGGTAGATTCCCTTACCAGAATGCATTGGGACGTTTGACACCGCATGATATGGATGTGATCAACTGGGCGCTCGAAGTCACCAACACGACTGATTTCAAATTTCGTCAAGTCGATGCATTATCCGGCGGTCAACGCCAGCGTGTTTGGATTGCGATGGCACTTGCCCAGGAAACAGATATTATCTTCCTAGATGAGCCGACTACTTATTTGGATATGGCACACCAGTTGGAAGTACTAGAGCTGTTGCAAAGGCTCAACGAAGAACAGCAACGCACTATCGTCATGGTGCTTCATGACCTGAATCAGGCAGCACGTTTTGCCGATTTCATCATTGCGATGAAAGATGGAGAAATTGTACGTGCGGGTATGTCCGGGGAAGTAATACAACCAGACATACTGCGCGAAGTATTTCGAATCGATGCGGAAATTGGAACGGATCCAAGAACGGGCAAACCGTTATGCATCACATATGATCTACTAAAAGGAGACGAATAACTGTTGAAGAAAATTCTATTACCTGCCCTTTTGCTTATCGTACTTGCGTTAGCAGCTTGCGGCAATAAACAGGAAGAACCTGTGAAAGAAGATACACCGGCAAAAGAACAAGGAGCAAGCGGCACGATTACTTATGAATCCGAAGAAGGTCCAGTGGAGGTTCCTGCAGATCCGCAGCGTGTTGTGGTGTTATCAAGTTTTGCTGGTACTGTACATGAATTTGGCGTGAATTTAGTAGGAGCAGAATCTTGGTCAAAAGATAATCCAAGCTTTGATTCATTTCTGAAAGATGTAGAAGAAGTTTCAGACGAAAATATTGAAAAAATCATTGAACTGGAGCCCGATTTAATTATTGGACTGAACACAATTAAGAACATTGATAAATTAAAAGAAATTGCACCTACTGTTACGTATACATACGGAAAAGTGGATTATTTAACACAGCAAATCGAAATTGGTAAGTTACTGAATAAGGAAAAAGAAGCAACAGAATGGGTAGATGCATTTAAGGCACGTGCGAAGCAGGCAGGAGAAGATATTAAAGCTAAAATCGGAGAAGATACGACAGTTTCCGTCATCGAAGAGTTTGACAAACAAATTTACGTCTTCGGCGATAACTGGGGTAGAGGAACTGAAATCCTATACCAGGAAATGAAATTGGCTATGCCTGAAAAGGTAAAGGAAATGACCGAGAAAGACGGATATTACGCTCTATCTGCAGAAGTTTTGCCGGATTTTGCCGGGGATTATGTCATCTTGAGTAAAAGTGATACCGGAGATAATTCATTCCTGGAAACAGAAACATACAAGAATATTCCTGCTGTCAAAAATGATCAAGTTTATCAGGTAAACACAGCAGAGTTCTCATTCAACGATGCCTATACACTTGATAACCAGCTTGATTTCTTCATCAAAAGCTTTTTAGGAACTAAGTAATAAAACAGGATGGGGCTCTTCTTCATTGAAGAACCCCTTTTTTTATGACAAGAAAGGAGCGGATGAATAGAATGGAAAAACCCGTTGGAAAAGCTATACCCTTTAGTCTTAAATTATTTGCTAGCATGATTCTTTTAATCATCAGTTTCCTATTTGCTATGAAGCTTGGTGCCGCTCACACTTCATGGCAAGACGTCTTGCTTTCATTCACGTCAAACCAAAAGGAAAATATTTTGATCCTGAAAGAAATACGCTTTCCGCGTGAAGTTGGTGCCGTGTTTGTGGGTGCCGCTTTGGCCGTTTCAGGGGCTATCATGCAGGGCATGACGCGAAACCCATTGGCTGATCCAGGGTTGCTTGGATTGACTGCCGGGGCGAATGCTGCGTTAGCTATCGCGCTTGCATTCATTCCAACTATTAATTATTTCGGTATCATGACGGCGTGCTTCATTGGATCAGCTGTTGGTGCGCTGATCGTCTTCGGAATTGCTTCCGCTAAGCGAGGCGGCTTTGCACCCATTCGACTGGTATTGGCAGGTGCAGCCGTCTCTACATTTTTATTCGCCATTGCACAGGGTGTTGGTTTGTATTTTAAGATTTCAAAGGACGTGGCAATGTGGACGGCCGGCGGATTAATCGGCACCTCATGGGGACAGTTGCAGACCATTGCGCCAGTCATCATCATAGGTATTGTCGTCGCACTCGTACTTTCACGCCAGTTGACATTATTAAGTTTGAATGAAGAAGTTGCGATTGGACTTGGACAAAATACATTGAAAATAAAAGTCATGTTGTTTATTGTTATTATTTTATTAGCAGGAGCCGCTGTGGCATTAGCGGGTAACCTAGCATTTGTCGGATTAATGATTCCACATATTGTTCGTGCAATCGTGGGAACAGATTACCGATTCATCATCCCCATTTCCGCTATTTTAGGTGCAACTTTTATGTTGTTAGCGGATACGGTTGGACGAATGCTGCAAGCACCATTTGAAACGCCTGTTGCTGCATTGATTGCGATCATTGGCTTACCATTCTTTCTTTTGATCGTACGCAAAGGAGGTCGTGCTTTCTCATGATACATCCACGTATACGAAGAAAACAAAGAATTCTAGGAGTATGTTTAGTTGTTTTAATTCTCTTGTTGGCTATTCTTGCACTTGGTTTAGGATCTGCTTCTATCGAGTGGAGTCGGCTAGTCCCTACTTTCCTAGGCCAAGGCACTTTTAAAGAAGAGTTTGTACTGTTTTCTATCCGCCTTCCAAGAATCATTATTACGTTGCTGGCTGGCGCTGCGCTTGCCTTATCCGGTGCTATTTTACAAGGTATCACGCGTAACGATCTTGCAGATCCAGGTATCATCGGTATTAATTCCGGCGCTGGAGTCGCTATTGCGGTATTTTTCTTGTTTGTACCGATTGAGGCTAGCGCATTTGCTTACTTATTGCCGTTAGTAGGATTTTTGGGAGCCATCATTACCTCCGTTTTAATTTATCTATTTGCTTACAGTAGAAAAAACGGACTGCAGCCTATGCGTCTTGTACTAGTGGGTATTGGATTCTCTATGGCTCTTTCAGGTGTAATGGTCGTATTAATCTCTTCCGCCAAGCAAGAGAAAGTCGATTTTATTTCAAGATGGATCGCCGGGAATATTTGGGGAACTGATTGGCCTTATATTTGGGCACTCGCCCCTTGGTTGCTCATATTAATCCCTTTCGCGTTATTTAAAGCACACCGACTGGACATGCTCGGTTTGAATGAAACAGTGGCGACGGGTATCGGTGTGTCAATCGAACGAGAGCGAGTAATATTATTGCTGATGGCCGTGGCTCTAGCTGCTTCCGCTGTGTCAGTCACAGGTGGCATCGCGTTCATCGGGCTGATGGCACCTCATATCGCTAAGTCCCTAATCGGCCCACGCCATCGAATGAATTTACCTATTGCCATTCTGCTCGGCAGCTTTCTTCTATTACTAGCGGATACAATTGGGCGAAATATTTTGGAACCAAGTGGTATTCCAGCAGGTATTATCGTTTCATTAATAGGCGCACCGTACTTTTGCTATTTACTAATAAAAAAATAAACATGCCAGAACTACCCGCTTTTGGGTGTTCTGCCATGTTTCATATAAAGTATTATTTATTTTTGAAGTCCCGTGAAACCGTGAACGTTGCTTCTGTCTTGTCTTTTACTTCATCTACTGTAATACCAGCAGAAGTTTCAACAAGCACCATACCGTCCTTCGTAAAATCAAATACAGCCAAGTCCGTGATGAGTCGATCTACAACGCCAAGTCCCGTTAACGGCAAGGAGCAGGTTTGCTTAACTTTCGATTCCCCGTGTTTATTGACATGATCCATGATCACTACGACACGTTTTGCACCGACAACTAAGTCCATTGCACCACCCATTCCTTTGACGACTTTTCCTGGAATCATCCAGTTAGCTAAGTCTCCGTTCTCCGAAACTTCCATGCCGCCAAGGATCGCCAAGTCGATATGTCCACCGCGGATCATCGCAAACGATTCCGCGCTATCAAAAAAGGATGAACCGGGGACTGTGGTAATAGTTTCTTTTCCAGCATTAATCAGATCTGCATCCTCTTGCCCCTCTACTGGGTAAGGGCCAATACCAAGCAAGCCGTTCTCCGACTGCAATAACACCGTCATCCCATCTGGAATTTCATTTGCGACAAGTGTTGGCATACCGATACCGAGGTTAACATTCATACCGTCTTGAATTTCTTCTACCGCACGCTTTACAATTGTATTCCGTGTTTCTGTCATGTTCATCTCTCCTTTTTACGCTTTTCTCACTGTTAAGCGCTCAATACGTTTTTCATAATCCGTGCCAAGCAAAACTCGCTGTACATAAATACCCGGTGTATCAATCTCTTCAGGAGCAAGCTCACCCGCTTCGACGATTTCCTCTACTTCCGCAATTGTTATTTTTCCCGCCATCGCAGCAAGTGGATTAAAGTTCATTGCCGTCTTACGGTACACTAAATTTCCCAGGGTATCGGCCTTCCAAGCTTTCACAAGCGCAAAGTCTCCGACGATTCCTTCTTCAAGTAAATACGTCTTCCCTTTAAACTCTTTTGTTTCTTTACCTTCTGCAATGGGTGTACCGACTCCAGTTGCTGTGTAGAATCCAGGAATTCCTGCACCACCCGCTCTAATCCTCTCGGCAAGCGTTCCCTGCGGACTCAGTTCTACTTCTAACTCACCATTTAGGAACTGCTTTTCAAAAGTCTTGTTTTCTCCAACATACGAAGCAATCATCTTTTTAATCTGTTTATTTACTAGCAACTTCCCAAGGCCTGCATCATCTACTCCACAGTTATTGCTAGCTACTGTTAAATCCTTCACTCCTCTATCTTTTAATGCCTCGATAGACTTTTCCGGAATACCGCATAATCCGAAGCCTCCTACAATTAACGTAGCACCGTCTTGAATATCTGAAACCGCTTCCATAAATGAATTCATTACTTTACTCATACCGTAACCTCCTCCAACTCTTTAGTAATAGTGTACAGATTTCTGACTTATATGTAAAATGAATATATTGAATAAAATTTATTCTTAATCCGAATAAATGAAAGGTTGGATTATCATCGAACTCAAAGACTTTCAAGCTTTTATACACGTAGCAGATCATTTAAGCTTTACAAAAGCCGCCGAACAATCGTATATATCACAGCCCTCTTTAAGTAAATCGGTGAAAAGACTTGAAGAAGAACTGAATGTCATACTTTTCAACCGCTCTACACGCAGCCTTCGATTGACGGATGCGGGTGACATTGTATATGAACAGGGACAGCAAATCCTTCAATTACTTGGAGAGCTTCCTGTATTACTTGAAGATCTTGCGGAGGGAGTGTCAGGAGAAATTAAAATTGGTATGCCACCTTTGATTGGGACGCTGTTCTTTCCACAGATCGCTAAAAGTCTTTCAAAGAATTATCCCCATATTAAAATCGAGTTGCACGAAATCGGTGCTAAAGTAGTAGAAGAGCTTGTAGATAAAGGTCAGATTGACGCCGGCATTATTGTGTTGCCAACCGATCGAGACGTATTCCAAGTTCAACCTTTCATTTCAGATAAATTCTATCTGTTCGTCCATTCTGATCATCCATTTGCAAAACGAGATGCTGTTGCATTATCCGAGTTAAAAGACGAACAACTTATCTTGTTCTCTAAAAGCTTTGCCTTACACCGCTATATTATAGGTGCCTGTAAAGAGGTAGGGTTCAATCCAACTATATCGTATGAAAGTTCACAATGGGATTTGATCATTGAACTGGTGGCAGCAAAACTGGGTATTACACTTCTTCCCCAATCCATATCAACGAAATTTACAAATGAAAATATTAAAATGATACCCCTTCAGGAGCCACCTCTACTATGGAAGCTCGGCATTGTCACTAAGAAGAACAGTTACCATTCATTTGCTTTAAAAAAGTTTATGCAGATGTTTTAAGGTCAATTGAATTAATCTCTACAAAACAAGATGGTTTGCGCCAACGATCATAAGTAATGAATAAAAAAACCCAACCGGTATCGGTTGGATTTTTGTTTCACGTGGAACAGTATCGTTTGTTTAGAACATTTTCGTAGTCCATGACTCACCATTCCATATAGTAGATACTACATCTTCATAAAAATCAGGTTCGTGTGATATGAGTAAGATACTTCCTTTATACTCTTTTAATGCACGTTTTAGTTCTTCTTTTGCATCGTAATCCAAGTGGTTGGTCGGTTCATCCAAAACTAATAAATTCGTTTCACTATTTACTAGTTTACAAAGACGCACCTTTGCACGTTCTCCCCCGCTCAGTACTTTCACTTTACTCTCAATATGCTTTGTCGTTAATCCAACGCGTGCTAAAGCCGAACGCACTTCATATTGAGCAAGATGTGGGAACTCACTCCAAATCTCTTCTAGACAGGTATTATCCGTATCGGCTTTCATTTCTTGTTCGAAGTATCCGATCGAGAGATGCTCGCCCTGCTCTACTTTACCTGATAGAGCTTTTATTTCCCCGAGAATACTTTTTAGCAATGTGGTTTTACCAATACCATTAGCGCCTGCCAAAGCAATTTTCTGTCCACGTTCCATAGAAAGATTCAAAGGCTTCGATAGCGGTTCATCGTATCCAATCACTAAATCTGTCGTTTTAAATAAATATTTCCCGGGTGTTCTTGCCGTTTTGAAATCAAAATGCGGTTTAGGTTTTTCAGAATCTAACTCTATAATGTCCATTTTATCCAACTTCTTTTGTCGGGACGTTGCCATTCGACTCGTTGCTGCATTCGCCTTATTACGTGCTACGAAGTCCTTCAAATGGGAAATCTCTTTCTGTTGCTTTTTAAAGGCCGCTTCGACCTGTTGCTGCCTCATTTCACGCACACGCAAAAACTCGTCATAGTCGCCGGGATAACGATTGACCTGTTGATTTTCCATATGATAGATCAAGTTAATGACACTATTCAAGAATGGAATATCATGCGAAATCAAGATGAATGCCCCTGGATATTCTTGCAAATACGTACGCAACCATTCAATATGCTCGACGTCCAAATAGTTCGTCGGCTCATCAAGCAATAAAATATCGGGCTTTTCAAGCAATAATTTAGCCAGTAATACTTTTGTACGCTGGCCCCCACTCAAATCATTTACGTCCGTGTCCAATCCAAATTCATCGAGACCAAGACCGTTTGCGACTTCTTCTACTTTTGCGTCAATCATGTAAAAATCACTCTGCTCTAGAGACTCTTGAATCTTTCCGGTTTCTTCAAGTAAACCTTCCAGTTCATCTGGCCCCACTTCACCCATCTTCGTGAAAAGACTATTCATTTCCGTTTCCATATCGTATAAATATTGAAACGCAGTGCGCAATACATCACGGATGGACATGCCCTGCTTCAAAGCTGCATGCTGATCTAAGTATCCGATACGAACACGCTTTGACCACGTAACAGTACCAGCATCTGGTTCTAGCTTATGCGTAATGATATTCATAAACGTAGATTTCCCTTCCCCGTTTGCACCTACTAATCCTATATGTTCACCTGCTAATAGACGAAATGATACATCTTCAAAAATCACACGGTCACCGAAACCGTGGCTAATATTTTTTACTGTTAATAAACTCATGTTGTACACCTATTCCTTTTCCATTGTATCGATCAAACTTATCTACGTTATTTTAACATTCTACACTTATAATTACTTAAGAAAAGAGAAAACAATATGTATTATAGAGCAACTACACTTAGTTATAGTAACTACAGAATATCAAGTTCATTTCATGATTGTATTATTTTTATAAATGTAAGAACAAAAAACAAATGTAACGATGCCTCTCTGCTTACCTGTTGCCTCAATAAAATCAAAAAGGAACATGCAGTCAAAGCCGCATGTCCCTTCATTTTTATTTCATTTTATATAACTCTTCGTTCATTGACTTGAACAACGCATACATCATCAATAAGATGACGAATGAGAATGGCAAGGCCGCTATTATAATTGTATTCTGCAAGGCAAGAAGTCCACCTGCAGAAAGCAAAATTAATGCGATTGTGGAAACAATGATACCCCAAACCACTTTGACAGAGTTCGGCGGTGTCAACGAACCATATGTTGACTGCATGCCCAACACGTAAGTCGCTGAATCAGCTGATGTGATGAAGAATGACGTCACTAGAAGAATCGCGAACAATGATAGAACTAGTGAAAGTGGCATTGAGTTAAACATCTCGAATGCAACTACTTCAATATTCAATGAAGCCAAATCTGCTACTCCGTTATTCTGCATTTCAATTGCTGTAGTACCGAATGCCGAGAACCATAAGAACCCGAAGAATGAAGGAACAAGCAAGACGCCTGCCATAAATTCGCGGATTGTACGTCCTTTAGATACTCGTGCGATGAACATACTGACGAATGGTGACCAAGAAATCCACCAAGCCCAATAAAATATAGTCCATCCATCTAACCATCCACGATTTTCACCATTGAGTGGAGCTGTTCCCATACTCATATCGATGAGATTTGTGAAATAGCCACCAACTGAATCAGTGAACATATTCAAGATCAATAATGTAGGGCCAAGAATAAGAATTAATCCTAAAAGGGCTACTGCTAATATCAAGTTGATATTGGACAAATAGCGAATCCCTCTACTTAATCCAGACCAGGCCGATCCAATAAATAGTACTGTTACGACCGTTACGATTATAATTTGTGATTGAATACCTATCGTGAAACCAAATAAGTAATCCAAACCTGCGTTAATTTGAACAGCACCTAATCCTAGTGAAGTTGCCACACCGAAAGCAGTTGCGAAAACTGCGAGGACGTCAATTACTGTTCCTAGTGGTCCTTTTACTTTTTCACCGAAAATCGGCTTCAATGTAGCTGAAATCAAGCCTGGCTCGCCTTTTCTAAACTGGAAGTACGCCAATGCCAAGGCGACCATTCCATACAAAGCCCAGATATGAAGACCGTAATGTAGAAATGTTTTCCGCATAGACTCTTTAAAAGCAGCAGGTGTTTGCGGATCCTCTGTTGCTGGTACTGCGAAATGGGATAATGGTTCTGCGGCGCCGTAGAAAACGAGTCCGATTCCCATCCCAGCGGAGAATAACATCGCAATCCACGTAATCGTAGAGAATTGCGGACGATCTGTATCTTTTCCTAAACGGATTTTACCGTATGGACTGAATATCATAAAAATACTGAGCAACAGTAGCGCTGTCATAATTAGCATGTAGTACCAACCGAATGTAGATGCTACAAAAGCTTTACCAGCTGAAGTGATTTCCTCGAAATGTACTGGATTTATTACTCCATATCCTACTGCAATTATTATTAAGACAATGGTAATATAAAAAACCTTTGATATTTTCTTCATAGTTCCCCCTTTAGAGATGAATTACACAAGCAGGTTTACACTATACTGTAAAGAAATCTAGAAATCAAATGAATACAAACAATTTATTTGATTTAATTAGAACACGACATAGCTTAAACCCTACTGTATTAAGTTTTCTTCTACATCTTATACAATCTCATTTTATTTTTATCACTATACTTTACTAGTAGAAAAAACCTGTCGAATTATCAAAAAACTGGATATTATGAGAGAAAAGGTTGGCTGGAATTTTCCTAGCCGACTATACATCACTTATCTACATACATAAACGCAAGTTATCACTTTCCATTGGATGGGGTTCAAAACCTTTTACATAATCGGCAAATCCGATAGGTAATGTCGTGTGCGTTACTAGTATCCACAGCATACCCTCAATAATCTAAGGGGATTTTTTATTGTCATGTGTTTCATAAAGATCCTCCTTCTATTAATAGTTCGACCTATTACTTTACTATTCTCGAGTAACCGTTTAGAAAAGTCAATTAACTTTTTGTCGAATAGTCGCCATCTTTGCTGTTTACTAATCAATATGTTTTACTTTTAACATCATCTACTTCACAAAACGGAGGGAATTCATAATGACTGACCCGCTAAACTATATAGAACTTCATAAAAAGGAGATCCTACAGACCTATCAAGACCTGCATGCTATTGCTGAACCTAGTTGGCAAGAGCAGCAGACTTCACGTTATTTACAGGATCATCTTTCATCTGCCGGATTGAGTATCACTACCTACAATGGGCATCACGGATTCATTGCAGAAATTGCCGGTCATACGAAGGGCGTCATTGCGTTGCGTGCGGACATGGATGCACTAGTACAGGAAGTCGACGGGGAAGTAGTCGCTAACCACTCTTGCGGACATGACGCGCACAGCACAATGGCTTTATATACCGCACTGGCTTTGAAGAACAGCGAAACAAATTTACATCATACAATCCGATTCATTTTCCAACCTGCTGAGGAGTTAGCAGAAGGTGCATTGCAAATGATGGAAGAAGGCGTGCTTGAAGATGTTCGATTTCTAGGTGGCCTGCACGTACGTCCACATACGGAAGTACCGTTCGGTAAGTCTGCCCCTGCGATTTTACATGGATCGTCTGCCACTATTATAGGCACGATTACAGGTACACCTGCGCATGCAGCGAGACCTGAAGAAGGTAATAATCCAATTGAAGCAGCAAGTTTACTAATTCAGTCACTGCGTCAGATCCGCTTACCAGGTAATAATAAATTCTCCATTAAAATTACAGAGCTACATGGTGGTGAAACGAGTAACTCTATCCCTGCCAGTGCTCGATTCACACTAGATGTTCGCGCTGAAACGAATGATACGATGGATGCTTTGCTGGAAAAAGCCCGCCACATTATACAGCACACTGCTGCACTGACAGAGACGAAGATTACCTATGAAGAAGAGGGTTATTCACCTGCCGCTAGGGAAAACGCCACAGCAATCCAACTGGCACAACGGGCGATTGGTTCTGTATTAGGAGAAGAAAATGTAGAGGGACCATGTATTTCTCAAGGGGCAGAAGACTTTCATTTTTACACGTGGAAAACCCCAACTATTCCTGCCACGATGATTGGACTCGGTTGTGATTTGAAACCAGGCTTGCATCATCCGCAAATGTCATTCAATACCGACGCTTTAATTTACGGTGCACAAATTCTGACGCAACTATTGCTAAATGCGGATCAAGAGTTATGAAAACAACTATCTATCAAGATCATAACAATATACTAGCAGGCATGACCATGAAAGATTACAGTGAAGTCGAGTGCAATAATACTGCTTTGCATGCATGCGTTTCGCCAGTTGACGTGATAAACAATCGCCGTCAGTTGGCAGACTTCTTACAATGTGATTTGGAAGATTTCGTTTTTGCTAATCAAACACATAGCGCTAACTTTCATAAAGTGACTACACAAGATCGAGGCAAAGGTGCGTGGCGACAAGATACGGCAATTCCTGACACCGATGCACTGTATACATTTGAACCAAATATCGTGCTGTGCAGTTTAACGGCGGACTGCGTTCCTGTATTATTTCACAGTGAAGATCGTACATTGATTGGAGCTGTTCATTCGGGGTGGCAAGGCACTGTGAACGAAATCACACTCAAGCTGTTTCATCACCTACAGCAATACGAGCACTGTGATCTGAGTCATATTCACGTCCAAATCGGTGCAGCACTCAGTCAAGAAAAATTTGAAGTCGATGAAGATGTCTATAAGAAGTTCCACAATCTCGGCTATGCAGACGAATTCATATTTTATAATGCGGAAACACAAAAATATCATATCGATAACCAGCTGACCGTGAAGAAACAATGCACGCTGGCTGGAGTTCCTGAAGCCAATATTACAATAGACCGTACATGTACATTCCTAAGTAAAGAAGGCTTTTCCTATCGGCAAGATAGACAGGCGGGTCGTCATGTAAGTTTCATTAGAAGAACCGTCTAAAAAACGCAGTGAGGAGTCCCTCACTGCGTTTTTTTATTTCAATTCTATTTTGATATCGCCTTCCAAATAATTCGGATAGGCAAATATTTCGAGCTTCAATGGATTTGTATAATCGGTAGGACTAAAACTAATATCCCAATGTTTTATTGAATCACTACTATACATACCTACTGAGGGGCTGTGCATTTCTATTCCTTTCGCATCAGATATAGCGGATGCAAAATCATATTGGAAGGACGGATGATCTGCTTTTACCATAATGAATTCCGCATGGCTTTTATCCGACTTCACCAACTGTATTTTTTGATCTTCGGGTTGATTAAGCCAATCTCCTGTTTCTGTATTGATTTCTGCTATAGCCTCTTCTGCTTTTAGCGCCTGCACTTTATTGATTCGCAAATAAAGCTTCTCCGGTTTTGAAAAGTAATTGCTTTGAAGGAAAAGTGTGGATTCACCATCCTCCCCTCCAAACGCCGTCGTACCGTTTTGGATAGACCCCCAAACTTCGCCCTTCTCATCCTCCAGCCGCATATCCTCGAATTGTAGAATTTTCATCGGATTGGCAGAGTCAATAGTAATTTTCACACCAACACGCAACGGGGATACAGTTACCTTTTCAATCGTAAATTTCTGTCCTGCAATTTCCACTTCTTTTTCTATAGTATAGACTTCACTTGGTTTTACTTGCTTAGGCACAGTGAAGGGTACGGAAAACACTGTCTCTTCGCCTTTTAGCTTAGTAGCTACCTTCAAATCAAACGACTGATCTTGTGAAGTATACAATTCCCCAAACTGATAATCGATACGGTCCTTGTACGTATACACCTCTTCTTCATCCATCATATTCCCATAAGAAAAGCTGCCTTCTGGCATACCTTCCGCTTTCAAATTGATATAATCGACTCGTAAGCCGGTCAGTGGACGTTCTGAATCAATCGTATAGAATATATTCATTCCAGTTTCATCTAAAATGACGCCATCTATTGTTAACGTTTTATCTTGAATAGTTTGGGTAACCCCGATTTCTTGATAATAGTCGTTCTGGATCGCGGCATTGAGTCCTTTATCCATCGCAATCAATTCCACAAACTTCTCCATACCTGGTATGGAAGCTACCACATTAGCAAAGACGGGTGATACGCGAATGGATGTAATGAAAGTCAGAAGCAATAATGCAATGACTGCCACACTCCCTAAGATTCTCTTACGTCTTTTTCTGATTCGACGTTTTTCCTGCCGCACTCTTTCCACCCCTTGACGGATCGCCTGGTCAGCTTTAGATAAAGGCAAGGGTTGTTGATCCAAACGCTCTTTCAACTGCTTCAACCGCTCTTCTTCTGTCTCATACATGATCACTACCCCCTTTATCTTCAAAGTATGACCTTAATGTGCGCATCGTCTTGTAGAGTCTCGACTTCACAGTGCTTTCCGGTATATTTTCAGATTGTGCAATATCTTTAACTTTCGATTCCTGGAAGTACTTCAAATAGATTAATCGCTGCTCATCGTCAGACAATGTGGCCAGTGCTTCTCTTATTTCAATATATGAAATATCTTCTGATGGTACGGTTTCCAACGCGCTATTATTTGCTGAAAATCGTTTACGCAGTTTCAACTGATCTTGGCAATAATTCATCATAATGCGGATAAGCCAGGTCTTGAGGTAATTCGGTTCTTTTACTGTCCGTACCTTTTTATAGGCCCGATATGTTACTTCCTGCAGTGCTTCGATCGCATCGTCTTCGTTTTGCAGAAAAGCCAAGGCCGTCCGAAGAAGTGATTCCTTATGCAATTGCATAACAGCGAGAAATGCTTCATCATCTCCGGCTATTGCTTTTGCATGCAACTCTTTTTCTTTTATCTCCATTCGACCGTCACCCCACTCTCTGCCCTCTTATACATTAGACTCTACACTAGCTTAAAAGTTTACATCATTTTTTATTTATTTTTATGCACAAAAAAAGATGCCCGCTTTCGCAAGACATCTCACTTCACTTATTCTGCTCCTTCAATTAATTCTGTATAGACGACTAAGCGATCGTCATGCGTTTTAGCCTTTCGATTCCATGATCCGGTACATGTTATTAAATTCAATCCACTGCCATATGTGAAGCCGAAGATGGTATCGACTGGTGCATCGGTACGCGGGTATGCAACTTTTTTCACTACCGCGAATCGTACAATCTCACCGTCTTCGCCATGTACCAATACTTCATCGCCAATCTCCATCTTATCTAGCTCGTAAAATACGGCTGGACCCGTTTTGGAATCTACATGACCTGCAATGACTGCGCTTCCCCTTCCACCAGGCTTTGTCCCCGGTGAAAACCAGCCCGCCTGATTGGGATCTTGTGGAACAGCCATCTGACCGTTATCAAGACGTCCTACTTCCTCAATTGTTGCCTTGACGTCGAGCGAAGGGATTTCAATGACTTGTGGCTCGATTCCAACCCGCTGGTCTTCTAAGGAGAATTCCTCCGGCGACCGCAAAAGGACAATGGGCATGTCCTCTACCTCTACTACTTCTGCAGAGGAAGAAGCCTTTACAATTTTCTCTTGCGGCTGTGAATCGGACTGTGCACAACCAGCCAACATGATGACCCCAATGAGTACTTGTATATAGAATTTCATCGTCTACACGGCTCCCTCCCTAAAAAAGTAGTCTAGTTTTTTATTGTTGCTCTTCTGTTTTTCTACGAATCAAGACCATTGATGTGCCCACAATGAAGATCATGCTTAACGTTACCCACAAAATCGTGTAATCCGTTTGCTGACTCATACCGCCCATTCCTGTTTTCGGCATATCTGCAGGCATTGCAGAAGCAAACTTATCAGGGAACTGATCGACAATCGCACCGGATAATGCCGTTCCTACACCAAACATGTGACTGTAGGCTTCGTGAATATTGTCATATGCTGTTACATAATCCTCATCCACATAACTGTCGAACGCCATAAGTAATTGATCGACGTGCATCTTCAAGCCTTCTTCAAGATCTGCCGCTTTCAATCGACCTTCCGTTGCGGTGTCTAAAAATGCTGCTTGTGTCACACTATAAGCATCCAAATCTGCCATCGCTTTGTCTTGCCCTGCTTTATCCTCTTTCGCCGTTGCTTGTACATAATCTACGAAGTACCCAATATGGCTGCTCCAGATTTCTTTGAACTGTTTTGCTCCTTCTGCCCCGTATACTGATTCAACAGATTTCGTTAAATCTTCCGTATTCGAATTCAAAATAGCTGCAGCTGCATCAAAGTCTTTCGCGCCGTCAATACCCTTTTGCATAGCAAGTATTGCCAAAGCTGCATGTGTAGAAAATTCATTGTTTAGTGATTCGCGTAAATCTGCAGCTTTCGTATCTACGGATTGATTATCAAATTTCTCAGGGAACTGGTCAGTGATAGCCCATGATAAGCCTTTTCCTGTTCCGAACATGTGATGCATGGATTCCTTAAGGCTTTCATATGCCTTATCATAATCTGCTGCTCCGTAGTTATCGAATGCCCAGACCAACTGATCGACGTGCATTTTCAAGCCTTCTTCTAGATCTGATGCCTTTAGACGATTTTCCGTAGCGACAGCCAAGAAGTCTCCCTGAGTTACACGATATCCGTCTAGATCTTTAAGTGCTTTCTTTCTACCTTCTTCATCTTTCTCGGCTGTTGCCGTAACATAGTTGACGAAATAGCCGATATGGCTGCTCCAGATTTCTTTGAATTGCTCACCTGCTTTGTCGCCGTAAACAGAACCTACCGCTTTCGACAATTCATCCGTATTTTCTGCAAGTTGTCCAGCTGCAGCTTCGAAGTCTGCTGCTCCGTCCAAACCTTTTTGCATCGTAACAACCGCCAAGTAGGCATGCTCCGAAAGAATGCTGTCGAGTGTTGCTCGTAAATCTACCGCTTTGTTTGATACGGCTTCTGATGCTTTCCCCCCGTGTTCATGTTCTGCCGCACTTGTCAGAATCGCTCCTGTTGGAAATAGTAATGAAACACTCAATGGAATAGCCGCCCAAGATTTTTTGAATTGCATAGTTAATCGCTCCCTTTTTCGTTTTTGTTATACAGCTAACGTAACGAAAATAAGAATGGATCACTTTTTTCGAAAAGTTTTTAAAAAACTATTAAAAATATAGTATTTCTGCAATAAAAAAGGTCTGAATCCATCACATTGCGTGAGGATCCAGACTCTATTTAGATCGTTTATATTCCACCAGCCAAGATAATCTGACCTTCTGGTGCTGGAAGATTCGGTTCTTTTTCTATTGTGATGGCAACTGTGTCCCAAGTTCCGGAAAGATCCGCGAGTGGATGACTTACAGTTCCTGTACCCGTTTCATTAGGTTGAACGATTCCCGCGGGATACGGTTGGTCCCCTTCTATCACCCAGACCTGATAGAGTTCGTCTGCAGATAGTGTCGGTAAATCAGTGGCGTCAAGTAGCAGTACTTCTTGATCACCATCAGCTATCAACATGGCGACTGCAGATGCACTTGTACCCTCTTCGGGGGCTAGTATACTTTGGCCAATCAATTGGATCTCACTCTGTGCTATGTCAGGTTCCTTTTGCATTTCAGTAAATAGGAAAGCATTTGCAACAAGTGAGGCAAATAACCCTGCAGCTAGTATGGATGTCGCAACACCCAAAGGGCGACGACTTTTTTCCTTTACCGGTATCTGCATGACATTTTCGTTCTTACTTGATTCGTCAGGAAGCGAAGCAAATACCCGCGCTTTTAAATCTGTCGGTACTTCTACTGCCTCTGATTCATACGGTAAATCTTCTGTCAGCATTTCCCACTCCATTAACTCTTCTTGACAAGATGGGCATTCGATCAAATGATCTTCAAATTGTCTCATCTCGACATCAGTTAGGGAACGATTGAAATAGTCAATCAACATATGACATGATTTATTCATTCGAAACCCCTCCTTCCTGACCGATAATTCCTTTTAAATGTTTAAGTGCTAGCCGAATCCTGCCTTTGACTGTTCCGAGTGGTAACTTACAGTGTTCAGCGATTTTGCTTTGGCTGAAGCCTTTGAAGTAGAATAATTCAATAATTTCCTGTTGCTCTGCACGTAACTCTGCTATTGCCGTTCGAATCAATTTACGGCGTTCATTCCACTCCGCTTTTACTTCTGTCGATACGGTTTCTTCCGTTAGCGAATCTTTGTCCAACATCGGTTCGTACGCATGACGTTTAGATTTACGAAGTTCGTCTATCGATTTATTTCTTGTCACGGTCAGTAGCCAAGATGAAAACTTCCCTTTATCCTCAGCATATTGATTCGTTCCATTCCACAATTTTAAAAAGACATCTTGCGTCACTTCTTCCGCTATCGTTCGATTATTGGTCAATCGATAAGAAAACGAAAATACCAATTTTTCATAACGGTCATATAACTGTTCAAATGAATGCCGATTGTGTGCGACTGTTTGATAATAGAGCTGTACGTCATCCGATCCGATCATAAAATTCTCCTTTTTACAGGCTTTTTCTATTTACTTTACCACAGAAGATCGGATGATATGGTTCACTGCTCTTGTAAAACATCTTTACTATAGAAAAAGAGGGCGCCCCCGTCGTTAGATACGAGAACGCCCCACTTATTATTCTTTTGGATCTTTAGGTGAACGATCCACTTTTTTACGCTTCTCCATCATATCCAGTTCTTCCCCAAATTCGGTGTTGTAATTCACATTCCGAATTCGATCGAACTGCTTATGGGGCTCTACTTTCTCATCCACGTCATCAACGATCTCTTCATTCGATCTAACTAAAAGTCCAATCGCTGCCAATCCGCTCAGTCCGACAATGGCATAGACTATTTTCGCAAGAATCGTGTCTTGTCCACCAAATACGCTGGCAACCAAATCAAAGTTGAAAAAACCAATCAATCCCCAGTTTAGAGCACCAATAATGACTAACGTCAGTGCAATCCGCATAAATACGCTCATGTTGCACACCTCCTCCAACAATCTATAATCGAATCCTGTACATGTCTGTATAGATTCCTTATTATAGTTCACTGAAAGAGATTTTTCATACATTTTCATATGAATAATGTTCTATTTCCGTTGCTTAGACCTTACATTAATAGACCAATAAAAATGAAAGCAGGGATACAGTGCGGATAAATGGCGTGTTTTCAGGCGGCGGATTGAAAGGTTTTGCGCTAGTTGGAGCGGTGCAAGAGTTGGAAAAACAAGGTTATCGCTTTGAAAACGTAGCTGGCACAAGTGCAGGAGCTATTGTAGCAAGCTTTTTGGCGGCCGGCTATACAGCCGATGAAATTGAAGTTATGTTGGCTGAAGAGGATTTCCAAGCGCTGCTGGATCCGAGGAAGACTCTATTGCCATTTCCCTTTATGAAATGGGTCTCGCTTTATTGGAGAATGGGTTTGTATCAAGGTAAGGCGTTGGAGGATTGGTTTTTTGAAAAGCTTGCGCGTAAAGGTTGTTATGCGTTTGGTGATCTTCCGAAAGGATCTTTAAAATTGGTTGCATCAGACTTAACGAATGGCAAGATGATGGTATTACCTGATGATTTAGAGAAATACGGATATGATGCTGACCGATTTTCTATTGCGAAAGCATTGCGTATGAGTTGTGGTATTCCCTACTTTTTTGAACCTGTACGTCTGGATGCACCAAAAGGAACAATTGTCGTAGATGGTGGCGTATTGAGTAATTTCCCGATGTGGATTTTCGATGAAGTTACATCGGCGCGTAAACGACCTGTTATCGGGATCAAATTAAGTCGCAATCACGATGAAGTACCCGGCCGTACCATTCGAAATGCCTTGCAATTATTCGAAGCGTTATTTTCAACCATGAAAAATGCGCACGATGAAAAATACATTTCAAAACAACATGTGCAAAACGTAATCTTCATTCCTGTAGAAAACTATAGTGCGACACAATTTGATTTAAGTGAGGAACAAATGGATGACTTGCTGTTTATCGGACGTAGTCGTACCAAGGAATTCTTGCTAACTTGGTCACCAACGAAGCCTCAGTTAGTCAGCAACCAAAATGTAATATAATTGAAATATTTGATTTCAATGCAGTTTAAAACGCCATCTTAGGGGGTAAATTGACTTATAAGGAGGGTTGCAATCATGACCAACCAAAGTGAAAGTTCTATTTTCATCCGAGAGCTCGAACTACTCAGTGACGAGTACCATTCTGCGCCCGCCGATATCAAAACGTATATCCTACAAGATATTCAGTTACTTGAATCTGCGATTTCTCTTTTACAAAGTGACGTTCAGTAATGACTTATCATATAAGAGTAGACATACCATCTAGCTCATAAAAATAACTGTAGCAGTTCACTATCACGCTCTGCCCGTTCTTCTTCTGTTGCCAAGTCATATTTTTTCAACAAATGAAATACCACGTTCAATGTCTCTTGACTCAATGGTTTGCTTAAAAACAACTCACAACTTTTCACTAATTCTTCTGGCATGAAGGATTGCTGCTCTGCTAACTTTTCTATGACGTCTTGTTGCGTATGATCAATTGCACAATTGCTCATCTGGATTCACTCCCTTATTGACACTGTATCATAATTATCAAAAAGTTTAAAACGAAGACTTGTTGCTAATTTCGTAAGAGCTACGAGTCTTTTTGTTATTTATTTTTAAATTGAGACATACTAGCAGTTGTTATTTCATTTGATCTACCTGGAGATGAAAAGATCATGACAGCTATTAAAATACGTAAGAAAGCCATTTCTCCTCCTGCTCTTATTGCTTCCTCTTTCCTTTTCACTATAATAATGGGAACCTTACTATTAAAATTACCGATGGCTACATATAAACCAATTAGCTGGATTGATGCCCTTTTCACTGCCACTTCCGCTACAACTGTAACTGGACTAAGCGTCTTTGATATCACCGCTACACTAACCATTTTCGGAGAAGTCGTGCTGCTCATACTGATTCAAATAGGCGGAGTTGGATTAATGGCATTTGCAGTTGCCATACTCATTATTTTAGGTAGAAAAGTCGGCATGACCAACCGTATATTCATCCAGCAAACATTCAACTACCAATCCATCGGTGGAACGGTTCGCTTTGTAGGTGAAATTTTAACGTTCGTGTTCGCGATAGAAAGTATTGCCTTTATCACTTTATGCACTGTATGGGTACCTGAGTTTGGTTGGAAGCAAGGAATGTATTACAGTGTATTCCATGTAGTCTCTGCTTTTAATAACGCAGGGTTTTCATTATTTCCTGACAATTTGAGTTCTTTCGCAGGTAATCCTATAATCACAATGATCCTGTCTGGGTTATTTATTATTGGTGGAATCGGCTTTATTGTTGTGAAGGACATCCTTCAAAAGAGATCGATTCAACAATGGACACTGCACACGAAAATGATGATATTCGGTACGCTGACAGTGAACATTATTGCTACGCTCTTTTTATTTATCTTAGAGTTTCATAACGAAAAAACAATCGGTAGTTTCAGCTTTCTTGACAAGCTTTGGACTTCATACTTCCAAGCCGTGACACCACGTACTGCTGGATTCAATATGGTCGTCATGGGAGATATGGAAGAGTCTTCTCTCTTACTAACACTTCTTCTCATGTTTATTGGTGGTGGTAGCGCATCTACAGCTTCCGGCATAAAGTTAACGACCTTTATGGTTATTTTACTGGCGACGATTTCTTACTTTAGAGGAATAAAAGAACCGCATATTTTCCAGCGTACTATCAAGTCGGAAATCATATTTCGTTCTATGGCTATAGGAGCGGTTAGCTCTGTCATTATCTTTGTCGCTTTATTTTTGCTGACTGTTACTGAAAAGATGCCATTCCTACCTTTATTATTTGAGACAGTCTCTGCTTTCGCAACTGTAGGACTTTCATTAGGAATTACAGGAGACATTAGCCCTGTCGGTGAAGTAATTCTTTGTTTCGTTATGTTTCTAGGCCGCATAGGACCGTTAACTTTATTTTTCTTGCTCATTCACACCAAAAAAGAATCCTATCATTATTCATATGATCAAGTGCAAACAGGTTAATTAACAGTAACTGCTCCTATTAAAAAAACTCCAGAGATTGACTCTGGAGTTTTTTTATTGTTGACGCAATCATCATATCTGTATATACTGTGCATATACAGTATAAATGAAAAGGGGTGATGTATTGAATATTGTCATTTCCAATTCGGTGAACCAACCGATCTATCTGCAAATCAAGAATCAGTTGAAAGAGCAGATTTTATTAGGGGCACTGAAAGAGAAAGAAGCACTCCCTTCCATACGCAAATTAGCGAAGGATCTACAGATCAGTGTCATCACAACGAAAAAAGCTTATGAAGAACTAGAACGGGATGGACTTATTGAGACTTTTCCAGGCAAAGGATCATTTGTTGCTGCGCAGAATCACGAGCTATTGAAAGAAGAACAGTTAAAGAAAATTGAAGAACAGCTGATGAATGTTATTAAGGACGGGCGAGCTTTTGACGTAAAGCTTGAAGAGATTATTCATATGCTGACATTACTATATGAGGAGTGAAGAGTAATGGAGAATATAGTGGAAGTACGAGATCTAACGAAACAGTTTGAGGGCTTTGCACTGAACAATCTCAACTTCGATATTAAAAAAGGGTTCATCACTGGATTCATCGGGGCTAATGGTGCTGGGAAAACTACAACGATTCGCTGTTTGATGGATTTAATTCGGGCTGACCAAGGAGAAATACATGTGTTTGGCGAGTCGCATAAAAACCATACGGTAGAAATTAAGGAGCGCATCGGTTTCGTGTATGATGCAGATTTCTATTATGAAGACCTGACTATCGAGAAAAACAAACGGATTCTTGCCCCCTTCTATTCTAAATGGGACGATGAATTATTCTATTTCTACCTAAGAAAGTTTCAGTTGAATACAGCACAACGAATAAAGCATTTATCGAAAGGTATGCGCATGAAGTTTTCACTTGCAATGGCTCTTTCCCACCACCCAGATTTTATCGTTATGGATGAGCCAACAGCTGGTCTGGATCCAGTTGTTCGACGAGAATTGCTTGAAATGATGCAAGACCTCATACAAGATGAGGAAAAGGCGATTTTCTTTTCGACGCACATCACGACTGATTTGGAGAAAATAGCAGATTTCATTGTTTTTATTCATCAGGGAGAGATTATCTTTCAAGGTGAGAAGGACGTATTCACCGAACGTTATATATTAGTCAAAGGTACAACAGATCAGCGTACTCTGCTTGATGGACTCACTGTGATTGGTCTACGTACTACAGATGTCGGCTTTGAATGTTTGGTAGATACTGCCGAGACTCCTTTAGACCACTTGTCAAAATTGTTTATTGAAAAGCCGACACTCGAAGACATTATGTATTACACCGGAAGGAGAGGGTTCGAATGAATGCTTTGATTCGAAAAGATGTATACACACAAAAGATGAGTGCTTACCTCATTACAGCACTTTGGTTCATCATCTTTACAAACTTTTTCACAGAAGGTCAACCTGTACGTCATGTCTTACTTCTAATCTTCGCCGCTTATTACATGGCCATTTCAACGAGTAACAAGGCATTTGAGAAAGAGTCGGTCTTAATAAACAGCCTACCGGTTACAAGAAGACAATTCGTACTGGCAAAATACATGTCTGGTTTCATCTGGTTCGGTCTGTCAGCGGCTGCTATCTTAGTTTATATCTTCTTGTTCGATACATTTGCTCCATTTCCAACTCGGATGATGACCATCCCAGAATTACTCATCGCGCTTGGATGCTTTTACCTCATCATTTCCCTCTTTTATCCGCTGCAATTCAAGGCGGGCTATATACTGGCGACTTCTTTAACAATTGCCTTGCCATTTCTAAGCTTAATGGTGTTTAGAATCATATTGAATATTATGGAAAACCCTAGAATGGTGGCTGAACAAAAATTCTTTCTGCAAACTGCAGATCTTATTACCACGAATCAATGGACAATTGCACTCTTCGTTCTACTAATCAGCGCCTTACTGACATGGTTATCCATTCTGTTATCGATCCGAATTGTGCACAAAACAGATTTTGATCATGCGTAAATTTTTACAGCAACTAACTTTTGCAAATAAAATTCGTTATTATTATAGAAAGAATATTATTAAATAATGAAAAGAGAGGATGTATGAATATTAAACCTATAGTCGAGTTACAAAATCTAACGAAAGTCATCGGTAACAAGAAAATTATTGATGATCTAAGTTTATCATTATACCCCGGGCAAATTACTGGATTCCTCGGACCTAACGGAGCGGGTAAAACTACGACCATTCGTATGATGGTCGGCTTGATGAAGCGAACAAGCGGCGAGATTCTGATTGATGGGAGACCACTTTCGGAAAACTTTGAAGAGGGTCTTTCAAAAGTCGGTGTCATTGTTGAAAATCCTGAAATGTATAAGTTCTTGTCAGGCTATAAAAATCTGTTGCATTTCGCACGTATGCAGAAAAATATTAGTAAAGAACGAATCAATGAAGTCGTTAGACAAGTAGGATTAGAACAGCGTATCCATGAAAAGGTCTCCACTTACTCGCTAGGTATGCGACAACGTCTTGGCTTGGCCCAAGCTTTATTGCATCGTCCAAAATTCCTCATCTTAGATGAACCGACAAACGGACTGGATCCTGCAGGTATTCGAGAATTTCGGCAGCATTTACGGGCTATAGCTGAAACGGAAGGTGTTTCTGTCTTCGTTTCGAGCCATATGCTCTCGGAAATCGAATTAATGTGCGACCGAATTGCTGTCATTCAAAATGGTCGGCTCGTTGATATACGAGATATGTCAGAAACGGCGCAACCTCATTACTATTTCGAACTGTCACCTGCTGAAAAAGCACACGACCTGTTGTTGTCTGGAGGTTTCGCACCAGAACTATTATTGGTTGGATTGGTACTGCAGGTCGAAAAAGTTCAGATTCCATCCATCATAAAGCTACTGACAGCCAATGATATCGAAGTGTTCGCTGTGCAACCGCACCGTAAAACATTAGAGGATCAGTTCCTAGAAATGACGGGAGGCGGACAGATTGCTGAATCTTATACAAAATGAATGGATGAAACTATGGTCTAAAAAAGGTACGTGGATTATGACGATTTTGCTAATCGCAGCCGTCATTGGTGTTATGGGAATAACCAAATGGGTAAATAACCAGAACACTACACTGCCAACCGATTGGAAGTCTAATGCACAAGAACAAATGAACTATATAAATGAAACTACTCAGTCGGATTTACCAGAGATGGAACGCAAGCAAAACGAAGAGACACTTAAGATTTTGGAATACCGTTTAGCAAATGATATCCCGCCCCTTGCCGTAGACGGTAGAGAATCCCTGATTATTAATCCTGTAGGGGTTGGTAGTCTTGTCGTACTTCTTACAGTTATTGTCGCAGCGGGTATCGTAGCTTCTGAATTCTCTCAGGGCACAATTAAAATGTTGTTAACACGACCAGTAAGTCGTTGGAAAATCATGACGTCAAAATACATCACGGTTCTTTTGTTTGGCGTCTTCCTAATGTTTATTGGATTTGCGGTAACTATTTTGAGTGCGTACATCCTGTTCCCTTCAGGAGTAGGTCAGGAACTGAAATGGGACGGCAATGTGATTGTGCCCGTCTCCGTATGGGGACACGGTTTGTATTTGCTTGTTCTATCTTTCGCTAACGTTATCATCACCGCTACATTTGCATTCATGATTGGTAGCGTCTTCCGCTCAAACGGCATGGCGATCGGCCTTTCATTATTCATATTCTTTACAGGTAACACCATTGTTCTATTGCTTTCACAGTATGAAATTGTGAAGTATCTTGTATTCACACATATGAATCTGACAATGTACGAAACAAATTCCGTATTCGTGGATGGTATCACTATGCCATTCTCGCTTGTAATTTTAGCGGCATATTTAGTCTTTTTCTTAGTAATTAGTTACACTGTGTTTACGAAACGGGATATTACTGCATAATATTTTCGTTTTGGATCTTGAACTTACTCCATACAAAAAAGACGCCCCATTGAAGTGTAATCACTTTCAATGGGGCATCTCTTTTTATGTTCCGCAATATGTTTGAAAAGTAGTTCCGTCTTCAGGCGGATTCACGTATTCTCGTTGCTCAGTCGTATATGCATAAGGGTTTTCTAAAACTGTAAGCAACTTCATAAACGGCTGCATATCTCCAGCTTCAGCTGCCTGTAACGCCTCTTCCACCCGGTGGTTTCTCGGAATGACCGATGGATTATTCCGCTTCATCAACGATTTTACTGTTTGCGTATCTTCCGATTGACGTTGTAGTCTATTAAACCAACGCTCTTTCCACTCAATAAAGTCGGGCTCATGGAACCACTCTTCTTGCTGTCCAAGTGTCAATGAACGGAAAGTATTTGTATAGTCAGCCTGCTGACCTTTCATGACAGTCAGCAAGTCATTTACTAGTGTTTCATCAGCGGCTTCTTCATTGAACAAACCTAATTTGGACCTCATACCTGCCATCCATTCCGCACCGTAAATCCTAGCAAAATTGGAAAGCCTGTCCTCCGCCAGTTTCACCGCTTCCGCTTGTTCTTCGTGAAGCAACGGCAAAAGTGTCTCGGCAAAACGAGTCAGATTCCATTCCGCTATACCTGGTTGATTGCGGTAAGAATAGCGTCCTTGTACGTCTATTGAGCTAAAGACGGTTTGCGGGTCATAGCTGTCCATAAATGCACACGGTCCATAGTCAATAGTCTCGCCGCTAATTGTCATATTGTCCGTATTCATCACCCCATGAATGAATCCGGTAAGCTGCCAGTTCGCGATCAAAGATGCCTGACGCTGTATGACTTGTTCTAGTAGTGCTACATAAGGGTGAGGCTCCGATTTCACTTCAGGGAAATGACGTTTGATTGTGTAATCTGCAAGCGCACGTAAATCTTCGACAACTTGTCTAGCCGCCGCATATTGGAATGTCCCGACACGTAAGTGACTCGAAGCAATCCTTGTCAACACGGCTCCTGTCAAAGCTGTTTCACGTAAAACAGGTTCTCCTGTTACCGTAACGGCTAAACTACGTGTTGTTGGGATATTCAGTCCATGCATCGCTTCGCTAATCAAATACTCACGTAACATGGGCCCGAGAGCCGCACGTCCGTCTCCGCCGCGAGAATAGGGTGTCCTTCCTGATCCCTTCAATTGAATATCCACTCTTTGCCCTTCTGGTGTTAGATGCTCTCCCAACAGCATGGCACGTCCATCACCTAGCATGGTGAAATTACCGAATTGATGGCCCGCATAGGCTTGAGCAATAGGGTCAATTCCTTCAAGTTTTTCGTTTCCGGCAAAAACTTCAATTGCTTCTTCAGAATGTATTTTTTTTTTATCAAGACCGAGCGATACTGCTAGTTCATCATTAGTCACAACCAGTTGGGGTGAGCTGACGGTGTTTGGTTCCACTACGGTGTAAAACGTTTCGGGTAGTTCACGGTAACTGCATTCAACTTTCCAACCGATGTTTTGATTATGTTTCATATGTTTTTCTTCCTTTCCATATGATGCCCTAGTAAGAATTACTTATATATCGATCCTTGTTTCCTTAACTCACTATTCTATTTCAAGATGCATGTATTGTATCATTTCGGTTAGCGGCCAGCCAAAGCATTCGAATTACTGAAGTCTCTTCAAGCATCGATCAGCACACCTATATTGGGCTCATGAACCAACACCAGTATTAGCATAAAAAAGCTATCCGAGACATCATTTCGTGTCCAGGATAACTTTTTTTAATATACTTTTGCGAGTGAAAATCCTCTACCGAGAATTTCTGAAGCATTCAGGAAGACGACAAATGCCTGAGGTTCTTCCTCTCTCAGGATCTTCTTCAAATATATTGCTTCCGCTTGCTCTACTACACATAAGATCATAGTCTTCTCTTGATTGGAAAAGCCACCTACCGAACGTACTTTAGTCAATCCACGGTCGATTTCTTCTTTAATAATCGTCTGTATACGCTCTTCATTATCCGTAATGATCAATACTAATTTAGATTGTGATGTTTGTAATTGCACAAAGTCAATGACTTTACTCGTCACAAATATTGCCATCATCGCAAATAATGCCAATTCCAAATTAAATACGATGGCAGAAGCAATCACAACTAGTCCATCTACGAGTAATTGCGCATAACCACTAGACAAACCTGTATATTTCTTAACGATTTGCGCTACCGTCGCAAGTCCCCCAGTCGATCCATTTCCTCTATAGACTATCCCAAGCCCTACGCCTAACATAATCCCTCCATATATGGCAGACAATAAAGGATTATCAATTGTGGACGGGATGTCAGCAGTCACCCAAATGGTTAGCGGTACAAAAAATGTTCCGACTAATGTTTTCAGACTAAAATCCTTGCCAAGAAGAAATAAGCCTATAAAAAATATCGGGATATTAATAAGCCACTGCACAAAGGCAGGTTCAAATCCATACATCTCGTATAAAATAGTACTCACGCCAGATACGCCTCCAGCTGCGAGTCTTGCTGGTAAGAAAAATATATTAAAAGCTAAACCGACTAAGATGGATCCAATCACAATCCACACGTATTCTATCAGCAGCTTTTTCCTTGGTGAACGGGTCTTCATTCATAAAACCTCCCTATCTTGATGAGCTAAAAGCACTTTTGCTATTTTACATCATATGTTGAGCTATGAATAGTCTATCATTAGTTTATAGGCATAAGTGGTCTTCCTCTTGCATCTACTAGTTTTGATAGTAATTTCACTTGGAAGGAAGCGATGTATTGAAATTAACACCGTTTATTGATCCACTACCTATTCCTCAATATCTTACTCCACTCGAAAAGCATAAGTGCTTCTCGTACTATGAAATTGGCATGAAAGAGTTCTTTCACGAGTTTCATTCAGAGTTGGCGCCTACAAAGATTTGGGGATATGAGGGGCAATTCCCTGGTCCACTAGTCAATGTAAACAGCGGTGAGTGCGCGCATGTCAAGTGGAAGAATGAACTCCCCGATCAACACTTCCTACCAATCGATAGAACACTGCACGGTTCAAGCGAACATATGCCAGATGTTCGCACAGTCGTCCATTTGCACGGGGCGGAAGTCGAGCCTGAAAGCGATGGCCATCCTGAAGCTTGGTTTACAAATAACTATCGTACCGTCGGCGCGGTATTTGACTCGCCTGTCTATAAATATAATAATAATCAGCGGGCCGCTACACTTTGGTACCATGATCACGCAGTCGGCATTACCCGTTTAAATGTCTATGCGGGTCTCGTTGGCATGTATATTATTCGCGATGAAGAAGAACGCAAACTGAATCTTCCTTCCGGAGCGTATGAAATTCCATTAATTATTGCTGATCGCGGCTTTAACGAAGATGGCTCCCTATTTTATTCAGATACTACAAACGTGAGACCAGGACCTGTACAGCCCGGATTGACATTCCCTCATCCTTCCGTCACACCTGGCGAAGCGTTTGAAAACATCACAGTCAACGGTAAGGTCTGGCCATATTTAGAAGTAGAGCCAAGAAAATACCGATTCCGCATATTGAACGCATCCAATGAACGCTTTTACAAAATGAATTTATCAAACGGTCAGAAGATCATACAAATCGGTTCAGATGGTGGATTATTGGAAACACCTGTCTATATGGATGAGTTAACGATTGCACCCGCTGAACGTATGGACGTAATTATCGATTTCTCCAAACTGGCACCCGATGATACGATCGTATTAGAAAATACTGCAGCGACACCGTTTGATTTCGCACCGCCAGTAGGTGCTCTGCCTGACCCAGAAACCGATGGACAAATTATGCAGTTCAGAGTGGTTGAATTAGCGGCACCAGATACGAGCAATCTCCCGGCAATACTCAGCCACATACCCAAACTTCGCGAATGCGACGCTGCTCGAACACGTGATATTACACTGGATGCAGATATCGACGAATATGGTCGTTTAAAGTTCTTGTTTAATAATAAAGGTTTCATGGAACGAATCGATTTCAAGCCTAAACTGAATGATACAGAGATCTGGCGCATCATCAACACGGCCGGCGCAACGCATCCTATACACATCCATTTGATCCAATTCCAGATCCTCGACCGCGTCCCATTTGACGCCCAAGGTTTCACGGCGAATGGTTTACTCAACTTCACTGGACCTCCAGTACAACCTGACGTAAATGAACGTGGTTGGAAAGACGTCGTGCAGTCTCCACCTGGGTTTGTGACACGGGTCATTATGCGCTTTGCGCCATTCACCGGTCGCTACATGCTTCATTGTCATATTTTAGAGCACGAAGATCATGACATGATGCGACAATTCGAAGTAGTGGAGCGCAAATGTGACTGCAAAACTAACTGTATATGCAAGGAGCATAAACCAAAACGTAAATGTGAGTGCAAGAAGAAGTGTACATGTAAAAAATCTTGTACTTGTAAGAAAAGGAAATCGAATCACCCATCGAAAAAAGAACACCATCATAAAAAATGTCCTACATGCCCTCCTTGTTCCGAGACGTATCGATGCGAATGTGAATGATGAAAAAGAACCCCGTGAGAGATGTAATCTCACGGGGTTTTTCAGGCTTCTATCAAATAATCATAGAGTGTATTTTCTACTGGGTGTTCCATTACCATGTTCATATGGACTACCGGCAAACGCTTTCCTTTACCATCTATCATATGGTCTTCCACAACACTTTGCTGATCTGGTAGGCCTTTCCCCAAGTAATAGAAGTCTGTTCCCTCATCGTCATCTTTCTTTACGAATAAATGAATGTCGATATCTTTTTCTTTCGCCTGAATAATCGTTTGCACTTCATTCGATCGGAGCGTTCGGTTACTGCGTGTATACCATTTGAATAACTCAGGATTGATGAATTCATCACCGTAATCCACGCTCGCTTCCACTTCTCCATGCTTATGATACGTAACGAATATAGGACAAGTACCGTGCTTTGTTTTATACCCATACATCGTCGAGCTCTCGTCCGCCTGCCAATTCAATAATTTACATACATCTTTACGTGAATATTTGGCATGCAGCGTTAATTTATTTGCACAATCGTATACTTTAGATTTCTCCTTTGCACTACGCAACACATCCGCAATTAGAAATACTGCATACGAATCACCTTTCATACTCTGCTGGATCTTTTCGTTAAATGTGAAGACTTGGTTATGATCCATCGTAATAATCGCTTGATTGCCGTATTTCCTTTGGGCATTTTGTGTGAAAAATGATAAATTAAAAATTCGCGTGACGGATTCAATCGTATCCTCATCAACTTGACAGCCTGTAGTTTCTAGCTCGTAGATGAATTCATCTACACGAACACTTCCTTTAGAAAGTAACATCTCCGCCAGTACTACTTCATGAATCCGTTTGCCATTGATCAATTCTATAGAGAACATCGTTAATACTTGATTCTCATATGCAGTAATCGTTTGAATAGGATCTTCTTTAGATGCAACCTTCAGTAGAAAATCAAAGTAACTAGTGTGTTTATTAATGATAACGACTGGATCAATAGAATGCTGCTCGATAAAATCGTATAGATAAGGCACTCTGCCAATTTTATTCCTCAAATCTTGATACGCTTCTTTCAAGATTTTCAAAGACGTTAAATTACTGCTGTTGATTGCGTTGAAAATACGCTTCTGTGCAACTTCTTCGAAATTAATTGTCGAGACACCTTTAATATAACTAGTATCTTTCATATTCCGTCGAACAGTGTCTTTATTCATCGAGCGATCCCCAGACAATGCAATGGGAATCAAATAGTTATTCGCATAGTTTCCGATAAAATCAATGACCGTAACGAATGGCTTGTTGTGATCCTTGCGCAGTCCACGTCCTAGTTGTTGAATGAAAATGATACTGGACTGTGTTTGTCTAAGCATGACCACCTGATTGATACTCGGGATATCGATACCTTCATTGAAAATATCCACGGTCAGTATATAATCGAGTTCTCCTTTTTCTAGCTGATCCACTCTGTGCATGCGCTCATCATACGAATTATCACCAGTTAATGCTGCTGTTCTATAGCCACGCAAATTGAGTTCTTTTGATAATTCACGCGCCTCTTCTTTTCGACTGCAAAACATCAAGCCTTTCACCTGGTCACCGGCGTGACTGTAATAGGCAATTTTTTCAATGACATGCTCAATGCGTTCATCCGTAACCAATTTAGAAAGAACGGTATGGTCACCAATAAACTCACCATCTATTTCAAAATCCGTCACGCCAAAATAATGGAACGGACACAGCATATCTTCTTCTAGGGCTTCTTGAAGACGGATTTCATAGGCAATATTATAATCGAAAAGCTCGTATATGTTGAAATCGTCTGTTCGTTCAGGTGTCGCGGTCATCCCCATTAGAAACTTTGGTGTGAAATAGTCGATCACACGCAAATAGCTCGCCGCACCCGCTTTATGTACTTCATCAATTAAAATATAATCAAAGTCTTGCGGATCAAAGTCCCGAAGGTTTTCAGGCTTTGACAATGTCTGGATACTTGCAAACACATACTTCTTATCCGACTGCCGGTTGGCTCCGATATACACCCCAAAGTCCTCGTCGATTCCCCCGAGCACCCGCTTGAAGTCTTGCATAGCTTTCTTCAAGATTTGCTCCCTATGCACAATGAATAGCATACGTTTTGGTGCAAATTTACGTACATCAAACGCGGATAGATACGTCTTGCCTGTACCTGTTGCCGAAATGACCAACCCTTTGTCCTGACCGGTCGCACGCACTGCTTCAATACTCGCAAGAGCCGCCTGTTGCATTTTATTCGGTGTAATATCTAGCGCTTGCTCAATTGCATTCGTTTGATAGGCGGATGGATGCTCAAATACTTGAGCGGCACTTGCCCGATCTGCATGTTCCTGATAAACCTTTTCGTAGTGTTCTATCCACTCTCCAGTTAATACATTGGCATCTGACCATACATCTTCAAACTGATCTTTAAAATGATAAACAATTTCCCCATCACGATGAGATGTCAACTTCACATTCCACTCATAATTCACTTGGAGCGCATGTGCCGTTAAGTTTGAGCTCCCTACGATTAATGAATACTGATCACCTTGCTGAAAAATATACCCCTTTGAATGAAAGCCTTCCTTTTCAGTAAGACGTACTTCTACGTTCGGAATGTTCAGAAGCTCACGAAATACTTTTGGCTGATTGAAGTATAAGTAAGTAGACGTAATGATTCGGCCGTTTACACCTCGTTTATGCAAATCATAAAACAAGGATTTTAGTGTAGCCAGTCCGCTTTCCGTAATAAATGCCACTGAAAATAAGAATTGTTCGCAGTGTCGAAGTTCATCCTGAATCGAGGATAGTACCGTCGTATTCTTTGTTGAACTATTCACCAATAGCTCCGGTTTGTAACTGCCACTCTGATTATGTTCTTTATTCACAAACCCCATGTGTAAAGATGCTTCAAGTTGTCGAATAAAATCTCCCATCCCACTGACACCTCTCTCTTGACGCTATTGATTTCCCAACTTTTCAATTGCCGGTATATCCGCAGGTGCCCATTCGAGCGTATGTAACTGATCTTTTGCAATCCAACGTAATTCCGCGTGCTCTGCCGCCACAGGCTGTCCTTCTACAATCTTCGCCATGAACGTTTCCAACCGGACAATTACTTTTTCGTACTCATATGTAGTATCTTCTACTGCTTCCCCTACAGTTATGGTGCAACCCAACTCTTCTTGAATCTCACGTCGCAGTGCTTGTTGATGTGTTTCTCCAGTTTCTATTTTGCCTCCTGGGAACTCCCAATAATTAGGGAGTGTCATCATAGGACTACGAAGTGCAGCTAACACTTCACCTTTCTCGTTTTCAATCACTGCTCCCACTACATGTACTTTTTTCTTCATGTGTTCCGACCTCCATTTTATTGCCAGTCCATTTGGGATCCATTATACCATCAACCTCTATAAAGTGTAGAAGGCTTCCTATGTTTCACCCTGCATTAAATCAGGAATACTTAACTATGGACTACACTATAATGAAACAAAGTGGGGGTGAGTAAATGAAACAAAAGAAAACTTCTGTACTGTTACGCATCGCTATTGTAATCACCTACTCCATCATGATCACAGCTAACGCATTGGCCAATATCATTCCGCTAAATGGACAAACGACTGGCGAGCTATCAGACAAATACGGAAATTTATTTACGCCGGCCGGATTTACGTTTTCTATTTGGAGTCTGATCTACTTACTGTTATTATTTCATGTCATCTATCAACTGGGGCTTTTTCAAAAGAAGAAAAATCCACAACTTCTTAGTCAAGTAGGCATATGGTTCTGTATCTCCTCTGTTTTGAATGCAACGTGGATTTTCTTATGGCATTATGAATACTTGTTACTTTCCGTTATCGTCATGTTACTCATGTTGCTGACATTAATAGGAATCAATACCATCACATTTAATGCTTCGCTGACTAGAAGAGAAGCGTTCTTCATAAAGCTTCCATTCAGCATCTATTTCGGATGGATTACAATCGCTACCATCGCAAACATTACTGCTTTTCTCGTTTCTATTGAGTGGGACAGATTGGGTTTATCTGACGTTACATGGACAATTATCATTTTATTCTTCGGAGCTGCTATCGGGATTCTAACTACAATCCGACGTCAGGATATAACCTACGCACTTGTATTGATTTGGGCATATTACGGAATCTATTCCAAGCACACTTCAGAAAGTGGATTTAATGGAGAGTATCCTTCTATTATCTTATCTACCTTAATCTGTTTGGCGCTCATAACTTTGACCATTGTGATCGTTGCAGTAAAAAAACTACGCAAATAAAAAAGCGCAAAGGAGTGGCTAATCGCCTCTTCCTTTGCGTCAAATATTCATGTCATCAGGTCGTGTTATCATACAATACCTAATACTTACATACTACTACAAAAACCTATCGTGATGAATATAATAGTCTTTCCAATCCGAGATAATTAGATCATTGCGTACGTCAACCGAGATATTTTGCTAAGGAACAACTGGTTCGAGTAGCGATTTCAAACGTATTTCCATACATAATCCACTTTTATAAACCTCGACTAAATCCCCTGCATGTCGGAGTCAATTGGCGTTGACTAACCTTGTCCTACCTACACCCATTCCGTGTACTTTTATCATTTCCTTCACTTACTCACTTCTATCGCTACATTACATATAGTTCGTAATAATATATCCCATAAAAACTTACACAACTAATGTAGCGAGTGTTTTTAAAACTATGTAAAAGTCTCCTGTTCTGACCCCTTAAATTTATTATAAATTGACTCTTTCTTAAGTATCAGATTGCCTTTATTCTAAATTTACTACTTTTATACGTGAGGAAGATTCAGACTATGCAAAAAACACAGAGCTATCCAGCACAACGAACGAAGACCTTTGATTTAATCCTGACATCTATGCTTGCATCACTCGTGTTCGTCGCTACTCTTTTACTTAATATTAAGCTCCCTTTAGGAAACGGTGGATTAATTCATCTCGGTACTGCCATGTTGTTCATTGTCTCCATTTTATTTGGACCGAAGAAAGGCATGATTGCAGGAGCCGTTGGAATGGGCTTGTTCGACCTCGTCAGCGGATGGGCTTTATGGGCACCTATCACGATCTTGACACGCGGACTGCAAGGTTATATCGTGGGTAAAGTCGCTTGGTCAAATGGCCGTAAAGGGACAAGTTTTAAATTCAATCTACTCGCAATGTTACTATCCATTCCATTCACGATTGCCGGTTATTATATCGGAGAAAGTATTCTATATAACAGTTTGATCATCCCGCTAGCTTCCATCCCAGGTGATCTAGTCCAATGTGCAGTAGGAATCGCTATTGCTATACCGGTTTGTGCGATGTTGAAGAAGGTTTCTATGTTTAAATAAACAATACAATTGCAATCCCTTGTATCCCAAGCGCTGCTATCAATTCTTAATTCCCCAAGTTCACTTTATTAGATGTTTCTTATTGTATATACTGCCAAAATGTACAATGATGAAAACCCGAGTTTGGGATAAAAGAAAGAACCTGTCCGAGAGATTTTGATCTCCCGGACAGGTTCTTTATATTACTGCTTCATATTAACGAATACACTCTTCACTTCCGTGTAGTTCGCTAAGCCATATTCTCCGCCCATTTCGCGGCCAATACCCGATTGTTTATAACCACCGAATGGCATAGTCTCCCACTCAAGGCCGAAGTCATTAATCCAGACAGTTCCAGACTGTAACTTGCTTGCGATATAATGTGCTTTTTTGACGTTCTCTGTCCAAACACTTGCCGCCAAGCCATATTCACTATCATTGGCACGCTGGATTGCTTCTTCTACTGTATCAAAGACGAATAATGATAAAACAGGACCAAAGATCTCTTCACGAGCGATTGTCATATCATCTTCCACATCTGCGAACACTGTTGGTTGTACGAAGAAACCTTTTTCATGTGCTTTTTCGCCTCCAGCTACTAGACGTGCACCTTCTTCTTTACCTTTTTGGATATAGTCCAATACAGTTTTTTGTTGCTTAGCAGATACGAGCGGGCCCATTTCCGTAGATGGATCCATCCCCGGTCCGACTTTCAGCGCTTTCGCTTTATTAGCTAACGCTTCAACAAATTGATCGTACAGGCTTCGATGGATATACGCACGGGTACACGCACTACAGTTTTGTCCATGGTTATACATAGTTCCTGCAAATACACCTTCGATAGCTTCTTCCACATCCGCATCTTCCAACACGATAGATGGTGATTTACCACCAAGCTCAAGTGTAATACCTTTCATCTGATCCGCAGCCGATTTCATTACTTGTTTCCCTACTGCAGTAGATCCTGTAAACGCTACCTTGTCCACCTTTTCATGTGTGATTAGGGCATTACCTGCTACACTTCCGGCACCTGGCAAGACGTTCACAACACCGTCAGGGAATCCGGCTTCTTTAAACAAGCGAGCTGCATAAAGCAATGATAGTGGTGTTTCACTTGCTGGTTTGATGACTACTGTACAACCTACTGCGAGTGCAGATCCAAGCTTCCATGCAGCCATCGCTAGAGGGAAGTTCCAAGGGATTACTTGCCCTACCACGCCAACCGGCTCATGCACGATATAGTTCAGGTAATCAGGGGATATTTGAACAGTTTGTCCAGTGATCTTCGTTGCCCAGCCTGCATAGTACCGGAAATGTTGTACAGTTCCGTCTACATCATCAGCCAATGCTACTTCATATGGCTTCCCGTTATCTAATGCTTCAAGCTGTGCCAGTTCTTCACGATTCTCGTCAAGTAAATCCGCAAACTTATAGATCAAGTGTGAACGTGTTGCCGCGTCCATCTTTGTCCATTCACCTTCATCGAATGCTTTACGAGCAGCTTCCACCGCAACATCGACATCTTCCGGCTGTGCTTCGCTTACTTTTGCGATGACTTCTTCTGTTGCAGGATCAACTACGTTAAACATTTTCCCGCTCTTCGCTTCTACATACTTTCCATTGATATAGAGACCTTTTGTATTTTGTAAAAATTCCTGTACTTTAGGTTTTAGTTCATAATTTAATTTCAACATCCGTTGCTACCTCCAATTCCTTTTTCAGTACGCCAAGTCCATCCATTAAGTCTTTTAGCTTTTGATCTTCTTCTTCGTTCAATGGTAGACGTGGCAGACGACAAGGTCCTCCTGCACAGCCTTTAAGCTCCATTGCACGTTTTGCGATCTGTACATATTTACCCGAACCTTCAAGGAACTCACATAGAGGCAATAATTCATCATATAACTTCCATGCTTCATCCATGTTTCCGTCCTGTAATGCATTATACAATTTCATGACATGGCCCGGTACGATGTTTCCTGAAACAGAAATCCAACCCGTAGCGCCAACTAAAAATGACTCAATCGCTAAATCTTCTGAACCACAGAATACTTTCAGGAACCCTTCACCTTGACGTGCAATATCACGTGCTTTACCGATTCCACCGCTAGACTCCTTAATATGTGTAATATTTTCCACGTCGCGTCCCACGCGTAGAATTGTTTCTGTGCTAATGTCTACGCCTGAAGTAAACGGATTATTGTAAATCATAACCGGTATTTTAACGGATTCAGCTACCGCTTTGAAGTGTTCATAGATTTCATCTTCTTTTGGATGGGCGTAATAAGAGTTAATCAATAGCGCTGTGTGTGCACCCGCTTTTTCTGCCTGTTGAGTGTATTCAATTGCATCCGCTGTTGTTTCCGCCGCTGTGCCAACGATCAATGGAACGCGACCATTGATTTGTTCTACCGCCACTTCTACTGCTTTGAAACGCTCTTCTTTTGTTAAACTTACGAATTCGCCTGTACTTCCGTTAATCGCAATTCCATTAACATTTTCTGCAATGAAATGCTCTATATTGTTACGGAATCCGTCCCAATCAATCTCTTCCTGATTTAACATCGGTGTTACCAATACTGGAAAGATACCTTTTACTTCTGTCATTTTAAATTCCTCCAATTAGTGTTTTAGTTAGTTACATTTCCTATTTCACTTATACTACTTACGCTACTTGCTTCACCTTCAAGCTTTTGCGTGTGCTCGCCAGGCTGGGTCCGCCAAATAAATTTGCCTGTAAACCCGTAAATAAGCGAGATGATGATGACTAAAAAATTAAACCATAAGAATGGTAGATAACTCATTGTGGATACTCCGAGTGCTGCGGCCATAAATACGCCGCCATCCGACCAAGGAACCATAGCCGTAGTGACTGTTCCACCGGCTTCGGAGTTTCTTGATAGCACCCTGCGGTCGATATTCAATTTATCATAATTGTCGCCAGTAATTTTAGTGGCCGTAATCAATGAAACATAAGCTCCACCGAATGCGTTACCGAGAAGTCCAGCTAACATCGTGGTTACCGTTGCTTTACCCGGATTGTTTGCCCATTTGCCAAGGTAATTCCCCACTGCACGCAATACACCAATTCGCTCCATTAATCCACCTACACCTAGAGCAAAAATAATTAATGCGATTACGTCCAACATAAACACAATTCCGCCACGGTTTAATAAATTGTCAATAAACGGAACGCCCGATTCAATCGTGTTGCCTGCATACATAATATTGAATGCTTCAAGGAACGTCGCACCTTGGAACAAAAACGCCCATATTGTTCCTAAAAATGCACCAAATAAAATAACTGGAATTGAGGGCATTTTGAATACCAATAATAAAATTACTACTGCTGCCGGGATCAACATAAACCAGCTAATATTGAAGTATTCTTCCAATGAATCCATTGTGTTCAATGCTGCTGATAAATCTCCGCTCC
This sequence comes from Sporosarcina sp. P20a, assembly GCF_002743175.1. NCBI lineage: Bacteria > Bacillati > Bacillota > Bacilli > Caryophanales > Caryophanaceae > Sporosarcina > Sporosarcina sp. P20a. The sequence goes on along the minus strand of NZ_PDYT01000009.1, from coordinate 7,788 downwards.
CTTTGTAGAATAATCCTACAACCAAGAACAAGATAGCTGAAATAATCCAGGCAGGTAGTGCGACCGTAAACATCGACTTAATATGATCGATGAGATCAACTTTTGACAATGACGCTGTCATAACCGTTGTATCAGAAAGCGGTGACATTTTATCCCCTACATAACAACCTGAGATAACTGCACCTGCAACAAGCGGTAATGGGAATCCGAAACTTGCACCAATTGCCATCATCGCAATTCCGGCAGTTCCTGCCGATCCAAATGAAGTTCCTGTAGCAATCGATGTTACCGTACAAATAATGAAAGCAGCCAATAAGAAAATGCTTGGATTAATAATTGATAATCCGTAATAGATAATCGAAGGGACAACCCCCCCCGCAATCCAAGTACCAATTAATGCACCCACTGATGTTAATACGATGACCGCTTCTAGACCATCATTCACACCACTCAATAAACCATCCTGCATTTGCTTATAGCTATAGCCAATCTTTAATCCTAATCCTATAATTAGGAACCAAGTCGTCAAGAGCGCCAGATGAATGGATATGCCGAATACGACAATAAATGTCACCATAATTGCTCCAAATCCGATTAGCACAAACAATACTTCGGCCAAACTGGGTAATCTCTTCTCCATATTAAAACCCCCTGTGGTTTTACTAGACGTGGCTTTTAAGCTAAGATAAATCCTTTCGGTAACGGATCTTCAGGATCAAGAATGAATTCATGCGAACCCGTTATGTAAGGCACGCTCCCCACCGTGAATAATCCCCTGTCGCCTGGCACTGATTGAATTTCAATCTTGCTTTCGAAAATACTCTGGTTGCTCAACGAACCTATAGCGTGCTGCTCATTCACTGCCAAAGCGATGGTACTTTCGATACCTGGCGATCGTAATATATAGCCGTCCTGTTCAAAAGTAACCGAACGATACTCGTGAGCTGTAAGTTGTTCCTTCAAGATAATGCCATCGAAAGCCTTCTGTTGTGACTTCAACTCTTTTACTTGTACTGCTCCCCACTCCAATATCTCTGATAACTGTCCCAATTGAAGCGATTTAATAGAAGGTGGTAATGAATATATATAGAACATATGCCCACTCGTGAGCTTCACACAAGAAGCTTCTGAATCATTCTCCACCATCTTTCCTTCTGCTACTTCCATACGTACAGCAGTTACTTCCTGTTGCTCTACAACCGCTTTCACATTCCATACACCGTGAACCGTTTCCACTGTATACTGACCGTCTTCCTTCTCTTGCAAATGCCCTATTTCTAGCAGTGCTGCTGTGGTAGCAAGAAGTGCTTCGTATTTAAAATCAATCGCCTCTTGATGATGAAGAAACAATAACTGATAATCTGCTACAGCTGAAGCACCTACGATACAACCATTCATTCCACGGTGTCCGCGAGGTTCATTCAACAATAAATTCTTTTCCGATTCAAAGTGGCTTTCTAATTTCTTTTGATTGCTCAGCGCATCCAGGCTTTCAAAGTTAAAAGGTGAATGCACAATTATACGGTAAGCTTCTCCAAACACTTGTGTGTCCATCGTACGGAACATTTTTTGTAGATTCATTCAGCTATCCCACCTTCAATGGTCCATTGGCGGAATGAGAAGGTACCCTTCCCGCAAAGGATCTTTTTCGTTGTAGTAAAAGCGGTGCATTCCCATAATCCATGCAGAGCCAGTAACCTCAGGAATGACTCCGGCAACACCGCCAACCGTTATTTCTTCTAGAATACGTGCAGTAAATAATGTTCCGACGATACTTTCATAAACAAAATGTTCATCTATCTTCAACTCATTTTTACTATGCAATGTCGCAAGTTTTGCAGAAGTTCCTGTACCGCATGGTGAACGGTCGATGCCGCCTGGAGGTACAATTACCGTGTTTTTCAGATCTGCTTCCGGATGAGTGGGATTAGTATAGAACTCGATATGGGTTAACCCATTAATGAAAGGAAACTCAGGATGAACAATTTCCTGTGTTGCATTGATTGCATTACGTATCTTAATTCCTTTACTAATGAGCGATGCTCCATTTTCTTTCGTCAGCTGAAGGTCTAGCGTCCGGGCATCAATAATGCCATAAAAGTTACCACCGTAAGCGATTTCACAAACAATATGACCCACATCCTCTACTTCCAACTCTACAGTTTTCAATAAGAAGGAAGGTACATTGACGAATGTAACCTCCTTCGCCACGCCTTTTTCTACTTTCACGGTAACATCCACTAAACCCGCAGGTGTATCCACTTTGATCATCGTATAGGGCTCTTTCACTTCTATCATGCCAGTTTCAATCAGCGCGGTGCAGAAACCGATAGTGTCATGACCACACATCGGCAAATACCCACCCGTTTCAATATAAATGACACCCACATCTGCTTCCGGATGACAGGGATCTGTCATAATTGCTCCTGACATGACACCGTGTCCGCGCGGTTCATTCATCAGGAACTTACGTATCCAGTCATACTCCTTCTGCATGTAAAGCATTTTTTCAGACATCGTCTGACCTTGTAAAGGAGGCATACCGCTAATCAGCGTACGGGTTGGGTTTCCTCCGGTATGTGTATCTATCGTCGTAAACATCCGTTGGTACTTCATAAATGTACAACCTCCTGTCGAAAACGACCGAGACTTAACGGTTCAATAGGTATGCAAGTTTCCTTATCGCCTAGCATTTCTTCTATTAACTTTCCAGTAACCGCTGCTAGGCTTATTCCATCACCTTCATGACCTGCTGCAATATAATAACCAGGGATCTCATCTACTCTTGAAATGATCGGTAAATGGTCTTCTGTCCAAGGTCGTAAACCTGCATACGTCCGAATGACGGTCATGTCGGCCATCTGAGGATAGAAGCGCAATGCACGCTTGGCGATTTGTCGAATAACTTTATAATCTACTTTTGTATTAAAGCCGACAAATTCACGACTGCTGCCAATTAAAAAGTTCTGTGCTTCCGTAGGTTCAAAGACAAGTGCCACACCGTACTTTTCCGTAAGCGGATCTACTGAACGTTCGCCACCAAACTTCGAAATTAAGTATCCGAACTCCATGACTTTCCGTAATCCGACAGGTTGTTGTCTGGATGCGACAATTAATTGCCCTTTTCTTGGTACAATCGGTATATTCAAATCTAACATCTGTCCAATCAATGGTGCCCAGACACCCGCCGCATTAACTACACGCTTAGCGGTAAACTGCCCTTTTGTCGTCTCAATTAAAAACTCACCTGAAACATTCCGTGACATACTCGTTACTTCCGTATTTTTATGAATAATTGCCCCTTGCTTTTCGGCACTGTGGAACATGGAGAATGTCATCATATATGGATTAACGGTAGAATCCGTCTTGCATTCCAATCCACCGTACAAGTCATCTGCAAAGTATTTCGATTCATTTCGTAAGTCTTGGCGGTCGAGCATCTTGAAACTTAAACCCGCTTCCACTTGCTTTGATACCCATTGATTTGCTGCTTCCATCTCTGCATCATTCTCACAAACTAAAATACTTCCTGGATTGCGGTATTCAAATGAAAGCTCCAAATCTTTATCTAATTGATGAACCAGTTCCTGGCTTTTCAAAGACATTTGACTATCGAAACCGGGATCTTTATCAATCGCCAGTATATTTCCATCACATTTTGAGGAAGTGCCACTCGCCAGTTCACTCTTTTCAAGCACTGTAATTTCCAAGCCTGCTTTAGAACCGTAGTATGCAATGGCGGCTCCCATAATCCCCCCGCCAATTACAACGATATCGCTATGTTGTATTCCTATCACAAGACTCCTCCTCTCGATTATTTATTCACTTTTATATAATGCAAGAACCATGCCAACTTTATAATTTGACATTTATGTGACAGTTAATTATCCATATAAACCTTAGAATATGGTAGCGCTTTCTATCTCCGTAATATCCTATAATTATTTACTTTTAAGGAGTAGTTCACTGTAACTATTGAATTTTCAGATAAAATGTGTAAAGTATTGTATACACTGTATAAAATACTGACATTGGAGTGACCAAAATGTTGAAATATATTCACAACTTCATTACAGATATTATGGAAAAAGACTTTCTTATTATTAACGGAAAAACAAACGAAGAAATGATTAAAGAACTTATGAAACGCACTCCATCTACACAGCTGTTTATTCAACAAGCACAGGACTACCTCCATGTACGCATGCAAAAAAACGAAATTTGTTACGAAAACTCCCCCATTCTTTCTCTAGATATACCAATCAGTGACGTATCCAAGAAGTTTTCCCATGTCGAATTCTTATTATGTCGTAACACGTATGGTGAAATTACAGGTTATATCAAAGCTGAACATTTTATTGATAAGTTAATAGAACAACATGAAAAGACTCTGTCGTATTTACAGACTGTCCTTCATACAATCGACGAATCATGCACTGTGATTGATCAAGATGCCAATGTATTGTACTGGACCAAAGGAGCCGAGTCTTTATTCTCTCTTAAAGAAAAAGATATAATAGGTAAACCCATTACAGATTTCTTTGATACGAAGCATTTAGAAATACTACATACATTGCAAACTGGTTCCTCAGTGCGTCACTCGCAGCATCATGCACGTAGGGATCTCGTTGTGCTGATCAACTCAAACCCTATTTATCACAGGGATCGTATAATTGGCGCCGTCGTGTCAGAAACCGATATAACAAGCCAAATCCGAATGAATGATGAGCTGTACGCGACTTCCGAAAAACTGTTCTTGCTCGAAGAAGAGGTACGGAAAAGTGCAGCCAGCCACAGTCCTTTTGATTATATAAAAGGAAATAGCGATAGGTTGCAACAGACAATTGAAGTTACTAAAAAGGCGGCTACTACAGACGCCAGTATTTTACTGTATGGAGAAAGCGGTGTAGGGAAGGAGCTATTTGCGAAGGCTATCCATAATCTAAGAGAGTCGCAGAACGCACCATTCGTCGCCATAAACTGTGGGGCAATACCTGAGAGTCTATTTGAAAGTGAAATATTCGGCTATGAAAAGGGGGCATTTTCAGGCGCTGACCAGCGAGGGAAAAAGGGAAAGATTGAATTAGCCAGAGGAGGTACCCTTCTATTAGATGAAGTAGGAGAAATGCCGCTTGATATGCAGGTGAAATTCCTACGGGTCCTTCAAGAGCGTAGATACTATTCAGTAGGTGGTACGAAGGAGATTGAAGCTGACTTCCGCATTGTCGCCGCAACGAACCGTGACTTACGGGAGCTCGTAAGCGAAGGTGCTTTCAGAGAAGACTTATATTACCGCCTGAATGTTGTCAATGTTAAAATTCCTGCACTACGCGAACGAGCAGAAGATATCATTGAGCTGACACATTACTTCCTTTATGAATTCTCTGTTAAGTACAATCGGCAAATTAATAGTGTTTCGCAAGTAGTTATGCAAGCACTCCTACAACATAACTGGCCAGGGAATATTCGGGAACTCCGTAACGCTATTGAACGCCTAGTCGTATTCTCTGATAATGGCCTCGTTAATGTTCAAGATCTCCCCTCTGAAGTCATTGAAAATACCAATTCACTGCCCGTGGCCAATATAGCAAAACCTGTTCAGACAGAAATTGCACCACTAACGGAGCAGATAAAGAATTTTGAACGCAAGTTGATTGTGCAGGAGTTAGAAAAGACAAGTGGAAATAAACTACAGTGTGCAAAAAATCTGGAGATTACCCGTGCTACTCTGTACAATAAAATGCACAAATTAGACATACCTTTCTAAAGAATTTTCCATTGGCATGATTCTTGCATATTAGTTAAGCAGTAAACTAGCAAGGAGTGAACATACATGTCCGAAAAAGATATAATTATTTGCAGATGCGAAGAAGTAACTTACTCCAATTTAAAAGAAACAGCGAAAAAATTTCAATGCACACCGAGAGAACTTAAATTACGTACGCGTGCAGGTATGGGCTATTGCGGAGGAAGAACATGCCGCAATGCCGTAGACAGCATAGCGCTTGAAAGTACAGAACGGAATGAATCCCAAATTACATTAAAGTATCAACCGCCAATCAGACCCGTAAGTTTCGGCAAGTTAGGGGAGGTTATTGAATGAGTCAGCGAATCACAAACCACCCGGTACTCGGAACACTGGACGAATCACAAACTATCACATTTACATTCAACGATGTAGAATACAATGCACTTCAAAACGAGTCAATTGCCGCTGCTCTACTGGCTAACGGAATTAGAACGTTACGCCACCATGAAGAAAGCGGTTCCCCTAGAGGGATTTATTGTAATATTGGTCACTGCTTTGAATGCCGAGTAACCGTAGACGGTGTACAAGGGGAACGAGCTTGCCTGACACCTCTCACACAAGGAATGAAAGTCGTCAGCGGCGGTAAACTACAGACTGACGTACGTGATTGGAGGGCCAATCATGGAAAATAAAACAATCATCATCGGTGCAGGTCCGGCCGGTTTGACAGCAGCCATCACAATTGCTTCACGCGGTCACAGTGTAGTGGTTATCGATGAATATATGAAACCGGGCGGACGATTACTCGGTCAACTATACGAAGAACCTAACGGCAACTGGTGGAATGGTATTGTAGAATCCGATAAATTGCATCAACAAGCGAAGAAACTGGGTGTCGATATCAAGCTTCACACGCCCGTTTCCAACATCGAAGTTCAAGACGGAATTTGGAGTGTCCATACGGATGTAGAAATTCATGAAACTACTCATTTACTACTAGCGACAGGCGCTGCAGAAAATCCTCTTCCGATTAAGGGATGGACCCTTCCAGGCGTCATGTCAGTCGGAGCTGCACAAGTCATGACCAATGTTCATCGTGTTAAGCCAGGAGAGCGCGGAGTCATTATCGGAGTGAACGTCTTATCATCGGCAATTGCAATGGAACTGAAAATGGCGGATATTGATATCGCTTGTATCACATTACCTGTTTCCAATACCGTCAATGAAAAGTTCGGACAGCCATTAGAAGTGATGAACTCACTTCTGCATGTTTCGCATATGGCACCCTCTGCATTTATTAAAATGGGAAGTAAATTGATGAAAAATGACTTTTTCAAACAACTCGGAATTACATTCTTCCCTAAAAATGGTGTAAAAATGTGGGATATACCGATAATGTTACGAAAAGCAGTCACAGAAATAATTGGTGACGGACAAGTCGAAGGCGTGAAGATCTCTACAATTAATCCAGCCGGTGAAGTAATTCCTGGTACCGAAGAGATTATTGGAGCAGATTTCGTGTGCATCGCCGGCGGACTCTATCCATTAGCGGAATTGGCAGCTGTCGCTGGATGTCCTTTCTATCATATAGAAGAGCTAGGCGGTTATGTCCCATTGCATAACGAACGCATGGAATCCACCCTTCCTGGACTTTATGTAGCGGGAAACATCACGGGTATTGAAGGAGCTAAAGTTGCCATGTGCCAGGGACAAACTGCAGGTCTCTCTATTGCAAACAACTTAGAGAACGGCATACTAGAAAAGGACTTGGTTTCCTCTATACAGCATACTGAGCATACAAGAGAGAATGCTTATATTCAATTTCATCCTGAAATCGCACATGGTAAGGATAAGCTTAAGTTGTATTGGGATGAGTACAATGCGGCGGTGACAAAATAATTTTTTAAATCGAGTAGAGTGAACGAATCAAAAGATTGACTCGTTCCACCCTCTCACACCACCGTACGTACGGATCCGTATACGGCGGTTCAATAATTTGAGTGTATAAGTTGGTACTTCGCGGCTATATTCATATATCC
>NZ_PDYT01000008.1:0-98026 GCF_002743175.1 Sporosarcina sp. P20a | reverse complement strand
GATGTCACTGAACTTCTTCCTATAAGAACCACAACTAGAATAAATACCACTCAGCAGCGCAGGCACAACTGCGGGGTAGGCCGTGGCCGGGAGACAACTGGCAGCACCATCGCCAGCTGGCTCCTGGCTGTAGGCAATCCCCCACGTGCCAGCGCGAGTCCAGAAAGTGAACGCTCACTAACTTACGTCCCCAACAACTAGTCGAGCAACGCCCCACCGAAAAGTGAAAAAGACTCGCAGCCGCATAGTCTTTCCGCCAACCGAGTTTATAGGTTGGGTAAGGTACGCATTTTATCATTTTACTAGTCTGCTTAGAACCACAAAATATATAAATACCCCGCAGTAGCGCAGGCACAACTGCGGGGTAGGCCGTGGCCAGGAGACAACTGGCGGCACTTTGCCAGCTGGCTCCTGGCTGTAGGCAATCCCCCAAGTGCCTACGCGGGTCCAGAAAGTGAACACTCATTAATTTTAGTCTCCAACAACCAGTCGAGAAATGTCCCAACAAAATGTCACAAAGATCCGCAGCCGCCTAGTCGTTCCGCCAATCGCGTTTGTAGGTTGGGTTAGATACGCAAATTATCATTCTTAGAACCACAACCCAATTAAATATCATTCAGCAGCGCAGGCACAACTGCGGGGTAGGCCGTGGCCATGAGACAACTAGCAGCCTTACCGCTAGCTGGCTCCTGGCTGTAGGCAATCCCCCACGTGCCTGTGCGGGTCCAGAAAGAGAATACTCATTAATTTTAGTCTCCAACAACCAGTCGAGCGACGCCCCCTCAAACTAGTACAAAGTATTCATTCTCACAAATCTATTTGACAATGATTCTCATTATCTACTATGATATTCCTCAATGAGAAACATTCTCATTATATTCGAGGGGGATTGAAAAGAGATGAAAAAGTTAGCTGGTGTGTTCAGCGTACTGATGTTGCTGTTTGTACTCAGTGCGTGCGGTGCACAGGAAGAAAAAGCAGAAGATAAAACAGACGCATCCGCAGTAAAAGCAGAAGAGATTGAGAAAACAACTGATACAAGCATCGAAGTGACAGACATGACAGGCCAAACCGTAACATTCGACGAAACACCAAAATCTGTCGCAACATTGAGTTCGGGTGATCTCGACATGTTACTAGCACTTGGAATAGAAGTAGATGGACGACCGACAGTTCAAGGCCCTCCGAATAAAGACTTAGAAGGCATCGCTGAAATTGGGAATCCGCATCAGCCGAATTTTGAGAAGATTGCGGAAGTACATCCTGAAGTCCTGATCGCTGCACCAAGCTTCAAGCAACATGAAGCGAATATGGAGCGCCAAGGAACGAAGACCGTCTACACAGCAGCTAACTCTGTGGAAGACATTCAACACACGATTGGACTATTCGGTCAGCTATTTGATAAAGAAAAAGAAGCAAAAACCATACAAAACACCATTGCAGAACAAATTGAAAAAAGCACAGCGGACAAAGCAGATGCTGTGAAAACTTTATTAGTATATGGAGCACCGGGTACATACATGGTGGCACTTCCGAATTCATTATCAGGTAATCTACTAGAACTGGCTGGTGGAGAAAATATAGCAAGTGATTTCCCGAATGAAGAAAAATATCCACAGTACGCAAGCTTAAGCGTCGAGAAAATCATCGAACGCAATCCTGAAATGGTGATGTTGATTACACACGGTGAGCCGGAAGCAGTCAAAGCGGCATTTGAAAGCGAAATGTTGAAGAATCCAGCGTGGAAAAATCTAGACGCAGTGAAAGCTGGAAATGTCATTGTCTTACCTTCCCACTTATTCGGTACGAATCCTGGCACAAAAGTAGTGGAAGCACTTAACGTGATGAAAGAAAGCTTAGGACAGGTTAAATAAGGTGATTGCAACAGGAGAACAGACGCAGAAAGAACGTCATCCACTTGCCAAAAAGCGGGTTATCGTCCTTGTAACGAGTGGTAGTTTACTCGTGATCGCGGCTATCTTAAGCCTGATGATGGGTCCGGTTTCATTCTCTATGCAGGAGATTTTGGATGGGATTTTTGTAGCCAATGACACGATGGAACGGCGAATTGTATGGGAACTTCGTTTTCCACGTGTGCTGGTCGGCATGATTGTCGGTGTAAGCCTCGCAGTCGCAGGTGCCATCTTACAAGGAGTTATGCGGAACCCGTTAGCTGACCCCGGAATTATCGGTGTCTCATCGGGAGCGGGACTCGCGGCGACAGTGATTATGATTATTTATCCAGCCTATATCATGTTCTTACCGCTTGCCGCTTTTCTTGGAGCGCTTGCAACAGCCGTTGTAATCTATGCGTTGTCATGGAGAGGTGGGGCGTCGCCTTTACGCATCATTTTAGTCGGTGTCGCCATTAATGCGGTAATCGGCGCATGTATGAGTGCATTGATGTTACTGTACAGCGACCGTGTGCAAGCCGTGTTGCCTTGGCTTGCTGGAGGAATCGCAGGTGTCGGCTGGGTGCAGTTTGAAATGATCATCTATTATGCAATTGCGGCATTCGTGCTAGCCATTTTCTCGGTCAAGCATATCCGTATATTGCGTCTCGGTGACGAAGTGGCGAAGTTGCTCGGACATCATGTGGAGCGAAGTCGATTTTTCCTCATCGTGTTGAGTACGCTACTTGCGGGAATGGCTGTCAGTGTTTCCGGTTTGATCGGTTTCGTTGGTCTTGTCGTGCCGCATATTATGCGCTCCATAGTAGGAGGCGATTATCGGTTTTTATTACCGGCATCCGCGCTCGGTGGTGGATTGCTAGTCGTAGTTGCAGACACGATTGCCCGTACGTTATTTAATCCAATCGAACTGCCGGTCGGAATATTACTTTCATTCCTTGGCGGGCCATTCTTCTTGTATCTCATTCAAAAACGGAGGGATTCATTTGCTGATAACTGAGGAACTTACCTACCGTCATTCGGATTCATTCGAATTAACGTCCATTGATTTGCATATAAAGCAGGGAGAAATCGTCAGTTTACTAGGCCCTAATGGTTCGGGGAAATCGACATTTCTGCGATTGATATCAAGACTGATCACACCAGGAAGCGGGGAAGTTTTGCTGAACGGCGATCGATTGAAACGAATGAAATCTCAGGAAGTGGCCCGGAATTTAGCTATGCTTCCGCAAATGCAAGATCATCAGCTCGATGTCACGGTGGGCGAGTTAGTAGAATTCGGACGACATCCTCACCGGACAGGCTACGGCAAGTTGAGCCGTGAAGATCAAGACATTATTGACTGGGCAATCGGTGTAACGAAATTAGAGAAATACAAGAATCGTATGTTGCAGTCATTATCTGGCGGCGAACGTCAGCGTGCATGGATTGCCATGGCAATTGCCCAACGACCGAAAGTGTTATTGCTAGATGAACCGACTACGTATTTGGATATTTCACATCAATTGGAAGTCATGGAGTTGGTCGCACAATTAAATGAAACGTACGGAATGACTATTATTATGGTTCTTCATGATATCAATCAAGCAGCAAGTTACAGCGACCGTCTAATCGTGTTGAAAGATGGTAGCGTGCGTTTTGACGGAATTCCACAATGCGTTCTGTGCAAAGAAATGTTCCACTCCATTTTCGAAATCGACGCAGAGATTTTCATGAACAATGGAAAGTGCTTTTTCACACCAAGTAAATTAGAAAAGGGTGAATGCTATGAGAACGGAAGCAGAATTGAAGCAACCCATTGATCAAGCGCTGGTACGAGAATATTTGATTGCCGCACATGGGAATTTTGAGGAAGTACAACGATTGATTGAACAGGAGCCTGATTTAGTACATGCTCTCATGCACTGGGGTGGCGACGACTGGGAAAGCGGTCTCGGGGCTGCGGCGCATACCGGCAATCGTGATATTGCGGAATATTTATTGGAAAAAGGTGCATGTATGGATATATTCGCAGCTGCTATGCTCGGTGAACTCGAAATCGTGAAAGCGTTGTTGAAATGGTATCCGAACTGGGATGAACTGAAAGGTCCACACGGCATTCCGTTACTTCGTCATGCAGCAGTAGGTGGAGCACAATCAGCACCCGTGCTTAAATATTTAGAGTCAATTAAACTGGAGGTAGTATGATGCAGAAAATGATCGCAATCAATACGATCTATGTTGAAAAAGGCAAAGGCGAGCAAGTAACCGCAAGTTTTGCAAAAGCAAAAGCGGTTCACACATTTGAAGGCTTCATTCGCATGGAAGTATTGCTGAATGAAGACAACGAAGATCGTGACGAAATAAAAGTATGTACGACGTGGGAAGACCGTCAATTTTTCGATAGCTGGCTACATAGTCGTGGAAATGCAAAATCACATGACGCCAAAGCACCGGCTGAACCGAGTCCAATATTAGGTAATGAAGTGAAGACATTCGATGTGAAAGTTCAACATTTGCCCGCAGAAACAGTAGAAACCAAGTAATTTAATCTAGCGGCAAGCACCAACTTGTCGCTGGCATTCCGATGGTGATCTATGCAGTGGAATAGGCCTCCACTGTATAGATGGCTTTCGGTAACCCGTCAGCAAACACTGTATATCGCGTAAACACTTGAAAGCAAACTGTACACGTCTATTCATTGGAAATTAGCGCACAAAAGCCCACCATTGCTTTGCCGCGCTAATTCCCAAACGCAACCCTCCCTTACTTGCGGACATTCACGACATTCCAGCAGGGTTGCTTTCAAGCTGTTTCATTTGGCTGCTCTCTTTAGTGAGAGCAGTTTTTTTTGTTGGTTTTTGATGGAGGTGGTTGGGGTTGTTGGGTGGAGTGCTCTATCAGTTGAGCTATCCGCTCAATTTTTGGCGTGGAGCGCTCTATCAGTTGAGCTATCTGCTCAATGTTTGTCGTGTAGCGCTCAATCAGTTGAGCTATCCGCTCAATGCTGTGGCTGGAGTGCCCTATCGGTCGAGCTATCCGCTCAATGCTGGGTGTGTAGCGCTCAATCAGTTGAGCTATCCGCTCAATGCTGTGGCTGGAGTGCCCTATCGGTCGAGCTATCCGCTCAATGCTGGGTGTGTAGTGCTCTATCAGTCGAGCTATCCGCTCAATGTTTGTCGTGTAGCGCTCAATCAGTCGGGCTATCCGCTCAATGTTGGGGGGAGTGCCCTATCGGTCGTGCTATTCGCTCAATGCCAGGCGTGAAGCGCTCAATCAGTCGAGCTATCCGCTCAATGCTGGGGGTGGAGTGATCTATCGGTCGAGCTAACCGCTCAATACCGGGGAAGCGCTCAATCAATCGAGTAATCCGCTCAATGTCAGTCGTCGAGCGCTCTATCAATCGTGTGAATCGCTCTATATCATGCTTCAAGTGCTCAATCACTCAGGTTAACCGCTCATTCTCAAGCCTTATCCGCTCAATTCCAACCAAAAAAACCCGCCACTTCAAAAGAAGTAACGGGTTCTCACTCTAGTTAAAACAATAAATGTGCAATACCTGCAATGATAGGCAGGGCAATGATTGTACGCAATAAGAAGATGATGAGTAAGTCGAAGATATTCAATGGGATTTTCGTTCCTAAGATCAAGCCACCGACTTCCGACATGTAAATTAGCTGGATTACGGAAACTGCCGCAATCGTAAATAGTGTAATAGGTGATGTAATGACGCCTTCTGCTAAAATGACAGGCAAGAACATATCCGCGAATCCGACGACCATTGTCTGTGCAGCTTCGGCAGCCTCAGGAATCTGCAAGATATTCAAGATGTATTCGAATGGCTTACCTAAAATTCGGAATACGCTTGTGTACTCAGCCATCACCAAAGCGACCGTACCGAAAGCCATAACTACTGGTGCGACGCCGAACCACATGTCGAGAACGTTTTGCATACCTGCACGAACCGTTTTCACAACAGAGCGTTGTTTCGAAGCCGTATCAAGTGCGCTAGTAAGTCCTAGTTTGAATACGCTTGTCCCGGCAGGTAGTTTTTCATTCTCCGTGGAATATTCTCGGTCGTCAATATACGTATTCTTAATAGAACGTAATGGATAAATTCTTGGCATAATGAGGGCGAGGATCAACCCTGTGAACAGAACCGTCGCATAAAATGGTAGGAAGTAGTTTCCAAGACCGACTTTATCAATGATGACGAGTGTGAATGTAATCGACACAACAGAGAACGTAGTCGAAATAATCGCCGCTTCACGCTGTGTATAGTGGCCTTCTTCATACTGTTTACTTGTTAGCAAGACACCAATTGTGCCGTCTCCAATCCAAGAAGCGAGTGCATCTATGGAAGAACGTCCAGGTAATTTGAATAAAGGTCGCATAATCTTTACCATTAACGTACCGAAGAATTCGAGCAATCCGAAGTTCAGTAATAAAGGAAGCAGTAGACCAGCGAAGAAGAAGATACTGAACAGGAAGGAAACGAGTCCATCACCTGCAAGTAGCAATCCGCCTGTATTCTCACTCCAAATCGCTTCAGGTCCTAATTTATAGACGACCATGATCGCGAAGATTGCCCCTACAATGCGGGTAATCGTCCAAAACGGTGTAACTTTGAATAAGTTTGTAAAGAATGAAGGTCTGTTTGGATCTTTTTTAACGAATAAATAGAGCACAGATCCGAGTGCAGACGCAATGATCAAGTACATCATAAGTTGTGGAATAATCGGTTCCAATGAGCCTGACAATAAATCCGCCAATTTGGCAATCGGTACTTTCCAACCTGCTGCAAATGGTAGTGGAATCATGAATAGTAGAACACCGAGTATAGATGGAATTAAGAATGCTAACCAAGTGCTAGCTGTATATTTTTTCAAGGTATTTCTCTCCTTGTGAATAATCTAGTTGATGTATATTTATTCATTATACTGTTTAACGAGACGTTGTAAATACTTTAGCACAAAGTGTAACTTTTCAGTCAGCAAGCAGTCTATATTGAAACAGTATATAAAAAAGCAAATGATCGATAAAAGGCGGGAAGCGAGGCGTATGCATGATTACAGTAATTGGCAGTGCGAATATGGATATCATTGCACAAGCGGACAAGTTTCCGTTACAAGGCGAGACGGTTAGAGGGAAGGACTTTCAGACGTCACCTGGTGGCAAGGGGGCGAATCAAGCTGTAGCATGTGCGAGACTTGGACAGAACGTTCAGCTGATCGGCACGATTGGAACGGATTCATTCGGAGAAATGATTGTAGCAAACTTGCGGAATCAACAAGTGGACACTAGCTATATCGCACAAGCAGAAGGCCCTTCCGGTGTAGCTATAGTTTTATTGACAGAAGGGGACAATCGGATTATTTCGATACCAGGAGCGAATCATGCGTTAACTCCGCAGCGGATTGGGGAATTGAAATCTGTCATTGGAGCAAGTCAATTGGTGATGATGCAACTGGAACTTCCTATAGATACGGTGTGGTCTGTGCTTAAGCTATGTAGAGAATTAGAAGTGCCTGTCATGATGGATCCGGCGCCTTCGAGTAGCTTTCAATTAGAATATATGTCATATGTTCACTATTTGACGCCCAATGAAACGGAGTGCGCACAGCTCTTCGGTATATCAATAGAAGAAACGGTTTCAAACTATCCGAATCAACTGCTCGTGACATTAGGAAAAGACGGTGTTTGTTATCATGATCGGGAGCAAATAATCTACGTGCCGGGTGTGCCTGTACAGGTTGTGGATACGACAGGCGCAGGGGATACATTTAACGGAGCGCTGGCTAGCCAATTAGTACAAGGGAACGATTTACATTCTGCCGTTCAGTTCGCCAATGTGGCGGCTTCATTATCGGTAGGCAAATTCGGTGCACAAGGCGGTATGCCGACTGCGCAAGAAGTAGAAAATGTGACGGATAAAATCGACTAGAAAGCCTTTTATACCAGGCCTGACTGGCACTCTTCTGTCACCATTGCTGGGCTTTACTAAAAATATAACCGTTCCCTCTTTAAATCTCTGAACAAAAGGCGTATGCTATGGCAATAGATTGGATTACGAGGAAGAAATGGAGGTAGATGTTGATGGTTTTTGGAGAAAACATCAAGGTCCGTAAACGCATCTTGCAGTTGATTGATGGCTTAACAGATGAGGAATTTAACGGAACACCATCACATGGCGGCTGGTCACCCAAACAGATTGTAGAACATTTAGCATTAATGGAATGTCGAGTTGCTACAAACATCGCCCAAGAATTGAAAAATCCTGAGAGTTTGCGTGTATTCAAAAAACCGATCAGTGTATCGGCAAGTCCTTTAGTAAAGGCGTATTTCATGGAATATACACAACCAACAGACATGCATCTATCTATTCCAGAAGTTAAAGAGAAGTTGCATGCATCAAGAAATTTTTTGCTGGATATCTATGAATCTGCCACTATTACAGAACTTCGCTGTAAATCACTCAAGCATCCGATTTTTGGAAATGTGCCGTTAATTCAATGGTTCCGTTTCGTAGGATTCCACGAAAAACGTCATCTACGACAATTGAAACGAGCAGTGGAGCAAGTGAAATCGGCTCGCGTACAGCTAGTTTCCACGTCTGAATAATAAAAAAGAACTTGTTTGCCTCACTATGGCATACAAGTTCTTTTCTCATTTTGCTTCGAATCAGCTATAATTTACCTAACCGTGAAGGAGGAGATGGAATGAATCGATACCGTTTTGATACCCCTGAAAAGCTGCGTGCATTACTTTGTGAACTAGTAAGTTGGGATAGTCGTACACTGACGGAAGGAGAGCGTTTCTTTTCCTGGAAGTTACAAAATAAGTTGAGCGAATTGGAATATTTCACTGAGAATCCTGACAATATTACGCTTCATGATGCGGGTCTCGGGCGGCAAGTCGTACATGCTCTGTATGAACATCCAGACGCTATAGATACCATTGTCTTAATCAGTCATTTCGATACTGTGCAAACAGATGAATACGGAGCACTTGAACCGCTCGCTTTCCATCCAGAAGAACTGACGAAAAAGTTGCTAGAAAACAAAGATATGTTGCCTGAAGCGGCACGCATTGATTTGGAATCAGGAAAATACCTATTTGGTCGAGGTACGATGGATATGAAGATGGGTTTGGCCTTACATATTCAGTTGATCGAACGAGCAAGTATAGAGAAGTGGCCTATTAATTTATTATTGTGTACAGTACCCGATGAAGAAGTAAACTCTGCGGGAATGCGCGCTGCTGTTAAAGAACTCGTCCGCCTTCAGGAGCAGGAAGGTCATCGTTATAAATTATTCTTGAACGGAGAGCCTTCGTTTTCACAAGGACCTTCGGATACGAAAGAATATATTTATTCTGGAACCATCGGAAAGATTATGCCTTCTGCTTTATTCTATGGCAAAGAAACGCATGTCGGCGAGCCTCTAAAAGGAATTACTGCAGATTACATGGCATCGTTTTTGACGCATAAGATGGAGTGGAATCCTTTATTCCGTGAAATACATCAAGATGAATCCACACCTCTTCCCGTCACACTGCACCAAAAAGATTTAAAAATCCAATACTCTACACAAACACCACAGCGAGCAGCTGCGTTATATAATGTCTTCTTATTCAAGCGGACGGCCGCTGAAATCATGAGTTTGTTCCAACAAGTTGCGAATGAAGCGATGGCACAGTGTAATGAACAGTATAAAGCAGTATGTGAACGTGAATCGGCCGTACCGCTGGGAGATATTCGCGTACTGCGTTTTGAAGAGTTGTTAAAATATGCTGAAGATCAGTTAGGAAAAAACGAAGTAAATCGATTGAAACAGGAAGTGCTATTACAAGAAGAATGGGATGATCGCGAGCAATGCATACGTATTGTCGATACGCTGATGATGGAGTGCCAAGAACTCGGCCCAGCGACGGTGTTATTCTATGCGCCGCCGTATTACCCGGCAGTCAACTCGTCCGACGATCCGCTCGTACAGGAATCAATTGAGTTTTTGCAGGAGCGTGCGCAAGTATTTGACCTGACCATTGAGCAGGTGCATTATTTTAATGGAATTTGCGATTTGAGTTATGTGCATTATAAGGATGAAGAGGATCATTGGAAGGCGTTTGCAGAGAATACGCCGGTCTATGGTGCGACGTATTCGATTCCGTTTGAGGATATGCGTAAGTTAACTGCACCGGTGTTGAATGTGGGGCCGTTTGGTAAGGATGCCCATCAGAAGACGGAGCGGTTGCATATTGATAGTGCGTTCAGGGAGATGCCGGTGTTGTTGGATCAGTTGGTGAAGAAGCTTGCGGGCATGAGTCAGCCGAAGTCTCGGTGAGGTTGCTTTATACTTAGTAAATTATTACCCCGACTAACAAACGCGGTTGCGGGGAGACTATGCCGCTGCTGAGTGGTATTTACTTTGGTTGTGGTTCTAAGAATGATAAATTGCGTGCTTTACCCAATCTAGAAACGCGGTTGACGGAAAGACTATGCGGCTGCGGGTCTTTGTCACTTTTGTTGGGGGCGTTGCTCGACTGGTTGTTGGATACTGAAATCATCGAGTGTCGGCTTTCTGGACACGCGCAGGCACTTGGGGGATTGCCTACAGCCAGGAGCCAGCTGGCGGTGATGCTACCAGTTGTCTCCCGGCCACGGCCTACCCCGCAGTTGTGCCTGCGCTGCTGAGTGGTATTTATTTAGGTTGTGGTTAATAGTAGTAAAGCAAAACAAGAGATAGCGAACAGTACCCGCCTAACAAACGCTTTTGGCAGGAAAGACTAGGCGGCTGCGGGTCATTGTGACTTTTTGTTGGGACGTTGTTCGACTGGTGGTTGGGGACTGAAGTTAGTAAGTGTCGGCTTTCTGGACCCGCGCAGGCACTTGGGGGATTGCCTACAGCCAGGAGCCAGCTGGCGGTGGTGCTGCCAGTTGTCTCATGGCCACGGCCTACCCCGCAGTTGTGCCTGCGCTGCTAAGCGGTATTTATTCTAGTTGTGGTTCTTATAGGAAAATGCTCAGTGACATCGTAATATCTACTATATGTTTCTTGCGAAGGAAGTGTAGGAACTGCCCTACCCTCAATCTAACGAAGGCGACTGCTGTGGTAGGCGTAGCGAAGAGACAAAGACAGGCGAACTTTCCTGTCTCTGGCTCCTCGCGAAAGCCATCCACCAGCGCCGAAGTGGAGACAATGGACTTACCGCTTACATAGACAGCTAAACCATAACCTCATGGATGAATAGGGAACAGAAAAAGCACGTGCAAGAACCGCAACCCATTGCCGCTTATTACGCACACTAAACAGAAACGTAATCCGTGGTCACTTACGCACTAATGCCTTTTAAAACAACTATATGATCTGCCCTACACCCAATCCAACGAAGGCGACTGCAGTGGTAGGCGTAGCGATGAGACAAAGACAGGCGAACTTCCTGTCTCTGGCTCATCGCGAAAGCCATCCACCAGCGCCGGAGTGGGGGCAATGGACTTGCCACTTACACTGCTAGCTAAACCACAACCTCCCAATCAAACAGCAAATAGAAAAAGCACCTGCAAGAACCACAAACTAAAGCCGCTTATTACGCACTACTATAAGAAACGTAATCCACAGCCACGAACCCCTTTAAAAAACAACTTCACCATGCCACACCCCACTCACTTCCACTAACGACCAAACCCAACAATACACGGTACATAAACGTGCATGTTTTCAACTTACTCGAATTTCGGCTATACTAAGACTAGAAGCAATTTGAGAATAGGATGTGCCAGGATGAGTCATTTAGTAGTAGAAAAATTAACTAAAACAGTTGGAGAAAAAACACTTTTTAAAGATGTTGAATTCAACTTAAAAAGTGGAGATAAAATAGG
Organism: Sporosarcina sp. P20a; assembly: GCF_002743175.1. Classification (NCBI taxonomy): domain Bacteria; kingdom Bacillati; phylum Bacillota; class Bacilli; order Caryophanales; family Caryophanaceae; genus Sporosarcina; species Sporosarcina sp. P20a. The sequence goes on along the minus strand of NZ_PDYT01000008.1, from coordinate 86,260 downwards.
TTTGATTGGTATTAACGGTACAGGGAAATCTACATTGTTATCCATACTTGCTGGACAAGGAAGTGCGGATACAGTCACTATGGATCACCCGAATAAATTCCGTGTAGCATTTTTGCCCCAAGAACCGATTGTCAATCCGGACTTAACGGTGATGGAAGCAGTATTCGAAAGCGATGCACCAGTTATTCGTACAAATCTTAATTACGAAAATGCTTTACAACTACTAACCGAAGATTCTTCAAATGAAGAGTATCAGGAACGTTACTCATTCTATCAAAATGAAATGGATGCATCGGGTGGTTGGGATTTAAATGCACTCGCACGTACGATATTAATGAAGCTAGGTATTGAGACATTCGATAAGAAAATGGGTGAATTATCAGGTGGTCAACTAAAGCGTGTCGCCCTCGCTAAAGTATTAATCGAGCCAGCGGATTTATTATTACTGGACGAGCCAACGAACCATCTGGATGTTGCATCGATTCAGTGGTTGCAAGACTTCTTGCAAAATGTTCAAGGGGCCGTATTATTCGTTACACACGATCGGTACTTCTTGGATCAAGTTGCTACGCATATTTACGAGTTAGCCGATAAAACACTTTATTCGCATACGGGAAATTATGCAGATTATTTGGAGTCAAAAGCATTGCGTGAAGAAATGTCCGCTGCTTCGGATCAGAAAGACCGAAATCGCTATCGCAGTGAATTGAAATGGATTCGCCGAGGTGCTAAAGCACGTTCGACGAAACAGAAAGCTCGAATTGACCGCTTTGATGAACTTCAAGCGAAAGTGAAGCAGACTGATGAGTCACTGGACTTTGAAATGGATTTACAAACGACACGTCTTGGTAAAAAAGTGTTGGAAATCAATAATATTACGAAACGTTTTGACGATAAAGTGATATTGAACGGTTTTTCCGCTATTCTACAAGCAAAAGAACGTATTGCGATTATCGGACCGAACGGTGTTGGGAAGACGACACTTCTTCAAATGCTAGATGGCACGACCATGCCGGACAGTGGGGAAGTCGATACAGGCTCTACCGTAAAGATTGCTCATTTCCATCAACATTTACCACCAATGAAGGAAAACCAGCGGATTATTGAGTATATACGTGAGACGTCTAATGATATTGAATCAGGAGACGGCGAGCGATTGTCTGCGACGCAAATGTTGGAGAGATTCTTATTCCCTTCCTCTGCACATGGAACGCCAATTGGTAAGTTATCAGGCGGGGAACGTAAACGTCTCTATTTATTGAAGTTATTAATGGAACAGCCGAACGTTTTGTTGCTGGATGAGCCGACGAATGACTTGGATCTCGAAACACTTTCTGTTTTGGAGTCGTTCATTGATACGTTCGCTGGAGTAGTTGTGACGATTTCCCACGACCGTTTCTTCTTGGATCGAATCTCACGTAAGTTGTGGATTTTAGATGGCTCAGGTGAAATCGATGTGCGTCTTGGTCTATATTCAGATTACCTTGATGAAAAGAATACAAAAGACGTGAAGCCACAAGCTAAAGTTACGGTTGTTGCTCCGGCTCCAGAAGTTAAAGTACCTAAAAAGAAAATGACATTTGCTGAAAAGAAGCAATACGAAACGATTGAGTCGGATATAGAGAAGATGGAAGAAAAAATAGCAGAAACGGAACAACAGATGACGACTACAGGTTCAGACTATGATCAGCTTCGCCAACTGGATGAGCAGTTAGCATCGCTGAATCAACAATACGAAGAACTAGTTGAGCGTTGGTCTTATTTGCAGGAATTAGCTGATTAATTATATTGGAGGAGATTTTCTTGAAAATCAAATCGATTGAACCAACACCAAGTCCAAATTCAATGAAAATTGTTTTAGATACCCCTTTACCTGATGGAACTAGCCATAACTATAAGAAGAAAGATGAAGCACAGGCACCTGAGCCGATTCGTTCTCTTTTGGCTATCCAAGGAATTAAAGGAATCTATCATGTATTAGACTTTATGGCAGTAGAGCGAATTGGAAATGTTGCGTGGGAATCCATTCTTGCCGAAGTGCGTTCTGTTTTAAATGAAGGCGGCGAAACGACAACGCAGGTCGAAGAGCAACAGATAGATGAGCACTTCGGGGAAGTCTATGTGCATGTACAGACATATAAAGAGATTCCGTTGCAAGTGAAAGTATTCAATAGTGATGAGGAATCTAGATTTGGATTAAGTGAACGTTTCATTCAAGCAATGGAAAGCGTTCACCATTCTGAGGTAGAAAACTATATCTTACTTCGGAAATGGGCAGATTACGGAATTCGTTACGGAGAATTGCAAGAAGTAGGCGAGCAAGTGGTTTTAGAACTTGAAGCAGCGTATCCTGAAACGCGATTGCATGAGCTTGTGGAGAAAGCGGAAAAGGCAGACGAGGAAACAATAACTCGTGGAAAGAAAGTGACAGTATCGGAATTTATCGTTCCGGAATGGGAAACACGCTTCCGATTGCTTGATCAAATGCCGGATCCAGACGAGTCAGACTATCCAGTATTGATGATGGCACTGAAAGACGAGAAAATGTCTATACGCAGACTCGCTACAGTGTATCTTGGTATGATCGAAGACGAATCTGTCATTCCGTATATCGAAAAAGCACTGGAAGACAAAAGTTGGGCGGTCCGCCGTACAGCGGCAGACTGCATGAGCGACCTTGGCTATGTTGGTTTCGAAGCTGCGGCTATCCGTCTGTTGCAAGATAAGAACAAGTTGGTCCGTTGGCGTGCTGCTATGTTCCTCTATGAATCTGGAACAGAACAAGCCTTACCTGCACTGCATGAAGCAGAAAACGATAACGAGTTTGAAGTGAAACTGCAAGTTCGTATGGCGATCGCTAGAATTGAAGAAGGCGAAGAGGCAAAAGGTTCAATCTGGCGCCAGATGACTGAAAGAACTAAATAAATTACTCCAGTCCATGGAGATTCATTATGAATCTTCATGGACTTTTTTTATAGAATTGTTGACAGAGAATTCAAACGGGTTTATGATAGAGATAGATATTCGGAAAGGCATTCCGATAATCGTGAAAGAGTATATTTTGTGGGAGTAGAAGAATGGAGGGTTTTACATGTTTAAATTAGCTATTGAAAACACAGATGCGCTAAGACCGGCATCTGAAGTAATGGACATCCAACGACTTGGCGTAATGCGCTCAACAAGTCTCAGCTTTTTACGCATTTTAGTTCGTAAAATGATGCGTGAAGCTTGGGAAATTGAGCAAACGACTTTTGACATAAATGATGAAGGTTACGGTGAAGCGCTTTATAGTATTACTACCCCACAAGGACAGTATACATTTGTCGCATTATCCCGTGAGATCAGTGAAGAAACTCGAAGCGATCGGGTCATTTCTGAAAGATGGGATGTTACATTTGCACTTTGCGATGGAGCGATTTCCGATAAAAAATTGAAACGAATGAAACAAGAACTTCCGAAACAGGAAATGGGCCGAGGAGATGTCACGGATCTCGTATGGTCAAGAGCGAATAAGAGCCAACGTGTTTTTTCTCATGTAGTGGAAGCGCTATCTCAAGGTAAGCAGCCTGATGCAGAAATCATTTACGATATTGGCTATCTATTCCGCACAACTGCAGTCTATGGAAACGGTAAATTTGGAATTGCACCTTATGAACATATGAAAGATAATCATACGTTTAGCGGTGCCTATCTATCTCAAATGTTTGCTGTCTATATGTTGCGGCATTTTAGTTTTGATCTGGTTGAACATATTGCACGCAAAAACAATCCACAAGCGGCTACATTAAATCCTGAAATTAAAAAACTATTCGGGACAGGCAATGCAACAGGACTTGGAATGGTACCTTACTTGATCTCCCATCCAAAACTTCTCCATCAGTGGATGTGGATTCGTGAAGTAGCATTGGCACGTGCGAAGAAAATGAAGCCAACAGCAGAAGATTGCAAGCGCTTAATTGTGAAACTACAACAAGTTCATATATTCTTTGAAGATGCTCCAATTCCGGACATGGAAGTATTTAAAAATCCGAGGGACTTGGCAACAGAAATCGGAGAGATTTCCAAGTTAGTAGAAGATGTTTGTCACACTATAGAGCGTTCCAATCATGAAGTAGACAGACTGTGGTTGGAGCTAACGGAAAAAGTACAGGCGAACTACACTATGGAAGCACAGGAATTGATTAACTCAGAACTGATTGATCTCTATCCTGAAGTGATTGTCGACTTAGAGCATCAGACGAATGCGGACGACGGCCTTCATTTAATACCTGAAATGTCCATTGGTTCATTGCGGGAAATTATTCGAAAACAATATCAGTGGGCATTCCAGTACGATTTCACAAAAACTGAATCAAGACATTATTTCTGGTACCGTTCTGCTGAAAAGGAAGAACCGCGTATCGGAGAACGTGGGGTTGATCCGGGTGATGAGTTGTACATGCCGATGAATATTGCAGAACAAGTACAGCAACTAGCTACGGAAATAGAGTTCTGTGATGATGATCTAAAAGTAGCCGCATTCTTACTGAAAAAGCCGGAGCTAAGAGGGATTGTCAGAAGAATACAATCGTTGGACGGTCTGGAGTATGGTGAGATACAAGCGAACCTTACAGGAAAAGATCTACTTCCGGTATATCTATTGCGTTGTAAACTAGCGATATATGGTGCTGAACGGTATGACCCGAAGTCCAATCGTTGGGTACGGATTACGCTATTCCAAGGAGCACCGCTAGTTGAAGAAATCGGAACTACTTCATTCGAAGATGATTGGTTCTATCCATTATTACCGAAAGCGGAGGAGATCAAATGACTGTAGATATGAGAGATATGATTGTTATAGATGCTTTAGAATTAAGTAAGTGGGACCGCGATTTTGTTATCATGTTGCAAAAAGGTGGCGTAACGGCTGTTCACGCTTGCGTTGGACTATGGGAAAACGCTCGTGAAACGTTGACTAAAGTAGCGGAATGGCATCGCTTTTTTAAGGAGAACGAAGATTTAATCCTACCGGTGAAAACGGGAGCAGACATTGATGAAGCTAAACGTAGTGGTAAACTCGGAATCATGTTGGGAGCACAAAATACATCCGCTTTAGAAGACGAGTTAGGCCTCGTATCTGTATTCAATGAGATGGGCGTTAAGATCATGCAACTGACGTATAATAACCAAAACTTGATCGGCAGTAGCTGCTACGAAGAGACGGATCCAGGTCTTTCGCGATTCGGTAAAAATGTCATCAAGGAAATGAACCGTGTAGGTATGGTTATTGACTTGTCGCATGTCGGAACGAAGACATCCCTTGATACATTAGCGCTTTCAAGTCGTCCCGTAGCCATTACACACGCTAATCCAGATTGGATCTATCCATCTAAACGCAATAAATCAGAGGAAATTCTTTCTGCTTTACGTGATAACAAGGGAGTACTTGGTGTTTGTGCATATCCTCACTTGATCAATGGAGCAGATACAAAACTGGAAGAGTTCTGTGATATGATTGCCCGTACGGCTGATTTCATGGGGATTGACCATGTAGGAATCGGAACGGACTTAACTCATAATATGTCTACGGACTTCCTAGCATGGATGCGTATGGGGCGCTGGACACATGAAATTGATTACGGTGCAGGTTCGAAAGCGAGTCCAGGATGGCCGGATTGGCCGGAATGGTTCCAGACACCAGACGATTTCCCGAATATCGCAAATGGATTAGAAGCTCGTGGTATGACATATGAAGAAATTTCTAAAATAATGGGCGGCAACTGGCACCGGTTCTTTACGGAAGGGTTTAAATCTGAGAAGGAGTTGGCGAAATGCGTGTCTCTCACTTAGAATTATATACTCATTGTAAGAAAATCTTCCAAGCTCTCGGAGTGCCTTATGGTTATGCGGAAGAAGGAGCAGAAACCGTAGCAAATGCCGAGTTCCTTGGACTGTACGGTTTACAACAACTTTACGATGAGCTTGAGGATTTGCAAGGTGAATTCGAAGAGCTGGAAATCTTGAATGAATCGGATTGCGTCACTGTAATAGATGGTGGAAAGCAAAGTGGTATGTTGCTCGGGAAAGCATGTGCTGATTATTTGATTGCACGCTTGGAAGATCAATCGTCCGTAGCAGTGTGCGTCCGGGATGCACGACCATCGCGAGTGCTTGTACAACAAGCGATGTATATATCGAAAAAAGGTTTGGCTAGTATTATTTTATACAAGAAGCCAAGTCATTCATCATTAATTATTTCATCACCGAACTTTGCATTCCCGATCATGGTCCATAAACGTAATAATGAGGATATCATGGAAGGGATCAATAATGAATTAGGACTAACAGGTGATCAGAAATTGAAATTACCATCAGTTACGACAAGATTTTGTATATTTGGTACATCAAATATTGAAAGAATCGATGAAGTAATTGAGCGCTTCGAGAACACAATAGACACATCCTATATTTTAACTACCACAGATGATTTTGAACAACGATGGGAATCTTCGTGGCAATTTGGAACAGAAGTCAGCAGAGAACTGTGGCTTGATTTAAACGAAACAGGCAAGCGCATGCTAGTAGAATCTACTGATCAATCGCGTGAACGCGGTGCAGGAGAAATGGCGTAATATTAATTTAATTACTGGAGGAGACTATACATGATGACAGTTACAAGTGAAGTTAAAGTATTGAAGAACTATATTAACGGTGAATGGGTAGAAACTTCGGGCACAGATATGTTGGAAATCAGAAACCCTGCGAATACAGATGAGTTGGTTGTGAAGGTTCAGCAATCCAATGCTGACGATGCGCAAGCGGCTATCGAAGCAGCAGAAAAAGCATTCCCTGAATGGAGTAAGACACCATCTCCTGCTAGAGGTGAGTATTTATTCAAAATTGCTGCGCTCATGGAAGCAGAAGCAGATGAAATCGCACGTATCATTGTACAAGAAGAAGGAAAAACATACGCGGATGCATTCAAAGAAGTAAATTATGCAGCGGGTATCGTTAAGTTCTACGCAGGTGAAGGTCGTCGCATGACAGGCCGCATCGTTGAATCGGATATGCCAGGTGTACAGATCGAATTACACAAAGAAGCACTTGGTGTCGTGTTAGTTGTAACACCTTGGAACTTCCCATTGTCTATTCCGGCTTGGAAAATTGCACCGGCTATTCTAAGCGGTAACACGGTCGTATTGAAAGCATCATCTGAAACACCATTGACGGCACAGAAGTTCATCGAAATTGTTGAAAGAGCTGGCGTTCCTGCTGGTGTCGTCAACCAATTAGTAGGACCAGGTCGTTTGGTAACAGATATGATTAATCATCCAGCTGTCAAAGCGATCACATTTACGGGGTCGAATCGTGTAGGAAACTTAATTTACAAAGAAGCAGCAAAAGATATGAAGCGTGTATTACTTGAAATGGGTGGTAAAAATCCATTACTCGTTATGGAAGACGCAGATGTGGATGCAGCTGTTCAACTTGCGGTAGCAGGTGGATACGGTCAAACAGGTCAAGCGTGTACAGCGACTAGTCGCGTACTTGTCCACAAAGATATCCGTCAAGAGTTCACGGATAAATTAGTAGAAGCTTCTAAGAAAATTAAAATTGGTAACGGTATGGATGAAGGCGTAACAATGGGACCTCAAGTCAGTGATGGAGAGCGTCAATCTACATTGGATCTAATTGAAAAAGCAATAGCTGAAGGCGGCGAAATCCTAACTGGTGGCGGTATTCCTGTATTCGAAGGGTCAGATAAAGGATTCTTCGTAGAGCCGACAGTAATCGGTGGCGTGAAGACAGACATGACGATTGCACAGGAAGAAGTATTCGGTCCTGTGATTAGCATCATTGAAATCGAATCGATCGATGAAGCGATTGAAGTAGCAAACGATGTAGCATTTGGTCTGTCCGCAGCTATCTGTACACGTAACCTGACATACATGAACCGTGCGTTGAATGAAATCCAAGCGGGTATTGTCAAAGTGAATATGACAACAACAGGTACGTTCTTCCAAGCGCCATTTGGCGGTTACAAGCAATCAAGCACTGGAACATATAAAGAACTCGGCAGCGAAGCGGTTGAATTCTATTGCCAAAATAAAACTCGTTACATCAACAGCAACTAAGTAAGAGTGGATGAAGAAGAGGAATAGAGCAGTCTTTCCTCTTCTTTTCTATTCATCACGCAAAAGGAGTTCATATATATGACTAAGACACAGGAAGTATCGTCGACAGTGGTGAAGGCCATATCCGTCATCAACTATTTGAATGATGTGTCAGGTCCCCAAGGAGTCAGTGATATAAGTAAAGGTCTCGGTTTATCGACAACGATCGTACACCGTTTGCTAACTACACTGAAACTTGAAGGTATGGTGTTTCAAGATCCACGTTCTAAACTGTATACATTAGGGACCATCTTTTTAGACTATGCGAATAAAATCTTGACGGAAATGCCTATTGCACCTGTTGTAGAACCATGGCTCATGTCGTTACGCAATGAGACAGGAGAAACAGTCGGATTCTACATGCCTACAGGACAAATGCGCATTTGTGTATTGGAGTATGAAAGTCAGCAAGAAATCAGACGCTCAGTTGGAATTGGGAAACGACTACCGCTACATTTAGGTGCAAGTGGAAGAGCAATCCTTGCTTTCCAATCATCTGACCAGCAGGAAAGAGTGCTAGGTACGTTATCTGTACAAGAACAAAATGAACTGGAACATATTTTACAAGCAGTACGAAACCAAGGGTATGCAACAAATGAAGAGGAAATCAGCTCAAATGTTGCGGCATTATCAGTACCCGTGTTTGATAAGCAACAAAGCGTCATCGGTGCATTATCTGTATCAGGGCCATTATTCAGATGGAATCGTAAATCGATGGAACCATATATTGCTTCCGTGATCGCTGCAAGCAAGGAAATAACAGACGCATTATAAAAAGGATGGGATACACATGAGACCAGAAGATAAATTACAAGAATTAGGTTTGGAACTACCTGAAAAACGCGCAAAAGGCGGAAACTACATATCTTGTGTGCGCACAGGAAATCTTTTGTTCCTATCGGGCTCGCTGTCATACGATGTACTAGGTAAAGTAGGCGATACATTAACGATAGAAGAGGGTTACGCTGCGTCTAGACAGGCTATACTATTTGCACTATCCACTATTAAAGAAGAAGTGGGCGAGTTGTCAAACGTCACAAAGTTTGTGAAGCTTCTCGGCATGATCAACACGGCGTTTGATTTCACTGGACAGGCTAAAGTCATGAACGGTGCTTCGGATTTATTGGTGGAAGTATTCGGTGAAGAAGTAGGTACACACGCACGTACGGCAGTTGGAATGATGTTGCCACGCGGTGCAGCAGTGGAAATTGATGTCATTGTAGAAGTGAAGTAAGAAAATGGAGAAGTTTTCTCCATGAAACGAAAGTAAGCGGTTACACTCAAATGCAGCCTAGAGGAGGTAAAACTTTGAATAAGTACGTATCAAAAACGGACCGTCCCGTTTTATTTATTAGCGGTGGATTGCTTGTAGCATTTGTCGTCGCATCATTTATTAACTTGGATTTCGTTGCAAACATGGTAGATTGGGCATTTGCATTTGCGGTGAAATACTTTGGAGCGTTCTGGCAATTATTATTAATGGGTACATTTTTCATAGCACTATTCCTGGCATTCTCTAAGTACGGGAAGATTCGCTTAGGTGGTATGAATAAGCCGGAAATTGGTTATTTTAAATGGCTAGCTATGATCATGACGACATTGCTTGCGGGGGGCGGAGTTTTTTGGGCAGCTGCAGAACCGATGTATCACTTTTTGGATCGTCCTCCATTGTTCACAGGAGTCGAATCAGCAACGGAAAGTGCTATTATTCCAGCATTTGCCCAGTCCTATTTGCATTGGGGATTTCTTGCCTGGTCGATCCTCGGTACGTTAGGGACGATTGTGCTAATGTATGCGCATTATTCGAAAGGGATGCCGTTAAAACCACGTACATTGCTTTACCCAATCCTTGGTGAAAAGATTATGCGTAAAAGCGCTCTAGGTACTACTATTGATGCGTTTTCCGTCATTGCAGTAGCTGCCGGCACAATTGGACCGATTGGATTTCTCGGTCTGCAGGCAGCTTATGGAATGGAAGCCTTATACGGCGTGCCCAATACGTTAACGACTCAAATCCTCATTATTATCGGGGTAGTGGCGATTGCTACTGTTTCGGCGGTAACGGGTTTACGTAAAGGGATTCAATTCTTGAGTAATTTGAATGTCATCATCACATTGATTTTGATGGTCGCGATCCTCATTCTCGGACCGGGCGGATTTATTATCAATACATTCATTTCATCATCTGGTGTGCATCTTCAAGAATTCTTTGGCATGGCAACATTCCGAGGTGATTCTAGTTGGCTTGGATCATGGACGATCTTTTTCTGGGGCTGGTTCCTCGGTTATGGACCGATGATGGCAATCTTTATCGCTACGATTACACGCGGACGTACGATTCGCGAGCTCGTATTAGCTGTATCCATTACGGCACCAATTGTCACCGCGTTCTGGTTCACTACTGTCGGTGGGGCAGGTATATTTTATGAAATGGCTCAGCCAGGTGTAATATCCGAAGCATTAAATACATCGGGTATGCCTGCAGCGATGATTGCAATTACCGAGCAACTGCCGTTGAATGTGATCATTGGACCACTGTTTCTTCTAGTCACGATTCTATTTGTTGTCACAACGGGCGACTCCATGGCGTATACGATTTCGGTTGCTATTACTGGGGACGGCCATCCACCCAAAATCATGCGCGTATTTTGGGCAGTGATCATGGGGGCAGTGGCAAGTGTATTATTGATGATTAGTGAAGGCGGAGTGGAAGCCATCCAATCCTTTATTGTAGTCACTGCGATACCGGTCTCACTCTTACTGCTACCTACATTCTGGGCGGCCCCAAAAGCTGCCAAACTATTATACGCAGAACAATTCGGAGAAGAAGCGCCAGCGGAAAATGTAGAAATTAATTCAGCTAGTTTGATGAATGAAAATGAGGCTGTGCAAGATGAAGTGCATTAAATAGAAAGTTCATCATGATCCATTAGTAACCTTGTCGATCTGACAAGGTTTTTTTATATGACAAATCACTAAAAGAGTATACTTTGAACAAGGACTAAAGGTATACTGTTAGTCTACTCATAATTTACTAGGAGGCTTACAAAGTGAAGAAGTCTGCAAGTATTGCGATGAAATTATCAGCGCTCATTATCGCATTATTCTTATTACTGTTTTTGGTCTACTCAGTTGTCACGAGCGTCATGTTACATAAACAAAGTATTAAAGATGCTGAAGAATTTGCATTAGAAAGTGCAAATAAAAATTCACTCGTTCTCAGTGCGAAACTGAATGAAACAAATGAAATGTTGCGCACAACGAGTCACATATTGGAAACATTACAAGCGACTGGGGATATGAAGCCAGATGAAATTATTCGTATCATCAAAAGCAATTTACAAAAAAATGATGACGCGACTGGGATGGCTGCGGTAGTCAATCAGTCTGCATTCGCTGAGGGAGAAGTCATACCAAAGAATTTACTTGATGAAAATCAGCAATTCATTCCATATATCTTTAAGCAAGACAATACGACGAATGTGGAACCGCTAAGTGGAATGGATGATGCGACAGCAAACAGCTGGTATACCGTACCCCAAAAAGAAGCACGTGCCATTTTGACAGAACCTTATCCGTATGAAACGAATGGTCAAACGATTCTCATGACTACTATTTCTGTACCCATGCTTGATGCATCAGGAAACTATTTTGGGTTATTGACAACCGATTTATCTATAGATTTCTTAACGGATGTAGTGAAGACGATTCAACCAAAAGGCGGTTATGCGTCTGTCATTACAGATGCTGGTTATATTACAGCGAACAGTTTGAAGCCGGAATTGAATAATAGTAATATGGCGGATGCGATTGATTGGAATAGTGCTAAAGTAGATCTGAATCAAGGTGAATTGGCGAGTATGTATGTAGATTCTCAAAGTCTGCATGAACAAGCATTTAATGCGTTTGCTCCCATTAACTTAAAAGGTATTAATGAGAAATGGTCAGTACAAACGGTCACACCAAGATCTGAGATTCTAGATACGTTTACTACTATTTTGTGGATTACGATCATATCTGCCATTGTCATCGTGTTACTGATGTCAAGTGCATCTACAATCTTCATTTATCGTCAATTGAGACCGTTGAAAACTTTACAACAATCTATGGAAACCGCTGCCGCTGGCGACTTGACCATGCTGGTAGATGAGCAGAAAATAACCCACGATGAAATAGGCTTAGTGGCGCTTGCCTATAATGATATGTTGCGTCGGACAAATGCGGCCCTACAAACCGTACAACTGTCTTCGGGGCAGTTAAGTGAATCATCGGCACAGGTCACACATGCCTTCGAAGAGTTAGTAGCTGCCAATCAGGAAGTATCAGTAGCTACGGATGAAATCGCACAAGGGGCTTCCAAGCAATCAGAAGACACTGAAGTGACAAGCCTACGGATTTCTGATTTAGCAGACCGTATGGATCACATCCACACTATGTTCATGATGATGAACCAGCTATCCACAGACGCATCCAGTTCTGCAGAAAATGGAATGACGGAAGTGAAAAAACTACGGGATCATAATACGACTGCTAATGAAGTCAATAAAAAAGTGCAACTTCAAATAGCCACACTGACCAATAAAATTTCATCTATTAATCAGGTCATTCAAACATTGCATGGTATTACGGCAAACACGAATCTTCTGGCGCTCAATGCGAGTATCGAAGCGGCGCGAGCGGGTGAGAGTGGGAAAGGGTTTGCAGTTGTTGCGAATGAAGTACGTCAGCTAGCGGAACAATCCCGAAGAGAAACTGAAGTAATTCAAGAAACCGTAAAAGAAATCTTATCAGAATCACAGCAGACGGTTGATGTAATTGAACTAAATATGAAGTCAATGGATGATCAAAATCAGTCCGTTACCGATACGGAAGAGTCGTTTGTACAAAATGCAGGCATTATCGATCAAATTCGTGAATCGATTACGGAGCTATCCGAAAAACTTGCTGAAATGATGGAACATAAAGATGAAGCCATTTTAGCCATCCAAAATGTCTCTGCCATTTCCGAGCAGACGGCTGCATCTTCTGAACAAGTAAGTGCGTCAGCTGCCGCACAGCAAGGCGAATTGGAACAAGTAGCAGATTCCACAAATCAAATGAACCAGATCGCCCTGGAACTGCGAAGTGTTGTTGATCGATTCAAATTATCGTAAGTCAGTAGAAAATCGACAGAAGTGGTATAGTCCACTTCTGCTTTTGTCTGAATTGAGGTTCCATTAAATAAGGTTTATAGAGGCAAGAAAAAATTAACAAGTAGAATGAAATAATATACTAATATCCTAAGAGAGAGATGAAGCCAAGTGTTACGTTTATTTAAAAAAGAAAAAAGTCAAATTCGGGTACAGGAGATGGATCACCCCGAACAGCAAAGTACTGGTATTATATCGTTAGAAAAATATCCCGCTGTAATACAGCAACTGCGAATGATTAATCTCACAGAACAAGATTTGAAGTTTCTTTCTTGTATGCAAATGCAAATACAACCTGTTTTACCTATAATGACGAATCGTTTCTACCAAGCGATGGACGGTCAGTCACACCTACTAGATATCATTGCAGAACATAGTAGTATGGATCGCTTAAAAGGATCATTAACGAAACATATGCAGTCCATATTTCAAGGGAAGATAGACGAGAGCTATTTGAAAAAACGTCGCGTTATAGCGAAAGTCCATGTACATATCGGTTTAGAACCCAAGTGGTATTTGGCGGCAGTTGAATCATTGTACGAAGAGTTTTTCGCTTTTATTGAACAACAGAACATGCCTAAGCAAAAACAATTTAAAACATTAAGAGCTTTTATGAAAGTGATGAACTTTGAACAACAATTGGTTTTGGATGCGTATGAAGAAGAGAATAAAATCAATCGACAGAAAGTGGAAGATTCCAAAGCGGTTGTGAAGGGGCAAGTGTTGAATACGTCCCAGAATCTAGCCGCGATCAGTGAGCAGACGAATGCTTCGACAGAAGAACTGTCCGAAAAAGTACGCATGCTGGAAAATATGATGGTTCAAAACTTGAAATTTGTTACGGAAACAGAGAAAACTTCAGTGACAGGAAAGAAATTGGTAATTACTCAATCTGAACAGTTCGACCAAATGGTTGAGCATACGTCGGGCTTCATGGATAGGATGAAGGCGTTGCATCATTCATCTGAGCAAATAAGGGGTGTCGTGACACTCATTACGACCATTGCCGATCAAACAAACTTACTTTCATTGAATGCAGCCATTGAAGCAGCACGGGCTGGTCAGCATGGTAAAGGATTTGCTGTAGTTGCGGCCGAAGTGCGAAATTTGTCGATTGAGACTAAACAAGCAATAGGCAAAGTGACGGGCATGATTGAAAGCACCAATAGCCATATAGCCGAGATGTCTAAATTTATGAATTTAATGGAACAGTTGATCCAGAATAGTGCGAAAGAGAATGAGCTTGTGACCCAATCATACGACGGGATTGTCGGGGCGGTAAGTGGTATGAAGCAACAGACTGCCGAGTCACGCATATCTATCGAAAACACGGTTCAAATTTTGGAAGAGATTAATCAGGCCATTGAAAGCATCGCCCATTCATCGGATGGTTTAATTCATTTAGCAGAAGATTTATAAGCTAACCTACCTTTCTATTATGCATAGGGCATCACTTTTGGTACACTGAGCAAATAAATACGTTCATTATGAAGGTAGGTGTGTGTATGGAAGAAGCAGCACTGATTAGCATCGTAGCCATATTGGCTCTCGGTATTTTCTCGCAGTGGCTAGCCTGGAAAATCCAATGGCCTTCCATCTTCATCATGTCGATCGCGGGCTTATTGATCGGTCCCATATTTGGCTGGGTGAATCCAGAAGTGGCATTGGACGAGCTGTATAGTCCGCTCATTTCACTAGCAGTTGCTATTATTTTATTTGAAGGAAGTTCTAATCTAGACTTTCGGGAAATTAAGGACATTTCGAAGTCGGTTTTCCGAGTCGTTACATTGGGCGCATTTTTAGCATGGATTCTAGGATCTTTTACGGCACACTTCATTGCCGGGTTAACGTGGGAAGTGTCGTTCATCATTGGAGGTCTCTTCGTTGTGACGGGGCCGACAGTAATTATTCCATTGCTACGTAATGCGAAACTAAAGGCACGAACCGCAGCCGTTTTGAAATGGGAAGGGATTATCGTTGATCCCGCCGGTCCGTTACTCGCATTATTTGCGTATGAAGTGATTAAAGTATTAACAAATGAACACTTATCGATGAATTACTTATTGAACTTCTTTGGGGGCGCTGCACTTGCCGCGCTTCTCGGATTAGCAATGGGCTTGTTGATTAGTGTGATGGCACATAAAGGACAGTTTCCCGAGTACTTGAAATCACCTGTCATTTTGGCGTTTGTACTGTTGTGCTTTACGATGGCAGAAGTCATCATGCACGAAACGGGAATGCTTGCAGTAACGGTTATGGGTCTAGTTCTCGGTCGCACGAAACGCTATGTTTCGTCAATCGGTAACGTTGGACATTTTGTTGAGAATGTTTCCGTCATGTTGACGTCGACGGTCTTTATTTTACTGACAGCATCACTCGGAAGAGAAACGCTCTCGCAAATCTTCACGTTACCCATCATTGGATTTGTATTGGTTATGTTATTCGTTGTACGTCCACTATCCATATGGATTTCTACGATAGGTACCGAATTGGTCTGGAGAGAGAAGTTGCTGATTGGCTGGATTGCGCCTAGAGGAATTGTCGCATTGACTGTTGCGGGTTATTTTGCTGCGACACTTGCAGAAGACGGGTATGAAGAAGCTACTTTGCTAACCGCACTGACCTTTGCTCTCGTCTTTATTACGGTAACCGCTCATGGATTTACACTCGGACCACTAGCGAAAAAGCTAAACTTAGCGAGTAATGAGCCACCGGGTGTGTTAATTGTTGGAGCGAGCAGTTTTTCGATTGCGTTAGCTATTCAATTAAAAGAGATGAAAATACCGGTACTGATTGTCGATCCTTCACAAGGACGATTGCGCCCGGCGAACGAAGCGGGTATAGATACATTTACTGGGCAAATGCTATCGGAACGGTCACGCTTCTCCATTGATTTGGCGCCGTATGATACGATTTTATCGATGACAGGAGATGCGTCTTATAACGCATTGATCACACAATCCTTTGCGCCTGAATTCGGTTTTAACAACACGTTCTCGTTGACGGCTGTATCCAACCATACGATGAGTAAATCCGCGTTGCCGATTTCATTAAAAGCGCATTTATTGTTCGAAGAAGGAGCTACTTTCCCTGAGTTAAACCGCAAGATCAATACGGATTATGAAATTGGTTTGTATGAGTGGCAAGGCACAGAGACGGATTTGGCGTTCAAGGAGATCATTCCTGATTCGGCGACTGCGTTGTTTGTGAAGAAGAAGAATGATACCTTAGCATTTGCTACGCTTCAGAAGAAGATTTCGTTGGATGCTGGCGATCAGTTGGTGGTGTTGAAGCTGAAATCTGGTGTTCCAGCTAATGTATAAGTGGATTAGGCTGTCAAAGTGTGTTTCTGACTTTGACAGTCTTTTTTTTCGTAGTGGGGTTGAATTTAGAATGTGTGTCTAGCAAACTGAGAGATTGCGTGTATTACCCGACTTAGAAACGCGTTTGGCGGAGAGACTAGGCGGCTGCGGGTCTTTGTCACTTTTGGTTAGGGACGTTGCTCGATTGGTTGTTGGGTATTGGAGTTAGAGAGTGTTCGTTTTCTGGACCCGCGCAGGCACTTGGGGGATTGCCTCCAGCCATGAGCCAGCTGGCAAAATGCCGCCAGATGTCTCATGGCCACGGCCTACCCCGCAGTTGTGCCTGCGCTACTAAGTGGTATTTATATTGGTTGTGGTTCTAAACGGTAAAGTAAAACAAGAGATAGCGTACAGTCCCCGACTAACAAACGCGTTTGGCGGAATAACTATGCGGCTGCGGGTCTTTGTCACTTTTTGTTGTGGTCGTTGCTCGACTGGTTGTCGGGTACTGAAGTTAGCGAGTTTTCATTTACTCGATCCGCGCAGGCACTTGGGGGATTGCCTCCAGCCATGAGCCAGCTGGCGATAGTGCTGCCAGTTGTCTCCTGGCCACGGCCTACCCCGCAGTTGTGCCTGCCCTACTAAGTGGTATTTATTTAGGTTGTGGTTCTTATAGGAAGAAGATCAGCGACTTGGTGATACTGATTTTGTACTTATGAAAAAAGGGTTATACGAACTGCCTTACTCACGATCTAACGAAGGCGACTGCTGTGGTAGGCGTAGCGATGAGACAAAGACAGGCGAACTTCCTGTCTATGGCTCCTCGCGAAAGCCATCCACCAGCGCCGTAGTGAGGGCAATGAAATCTCCACTTACATAGACAGCTAAACCACAAACGCCCGATCAAACACGAAACAGAAAAAGCACGTGCAAGAACAACAACCTATTGCCGCTTCTTACGCACTGTTATCAGAAACGTAATCCATGGTCCCTTACGCATTAATATCATTAAAAACAACTACCCGAACTGCCTTACACCCAATCCAACGAAGCGACTGCTGTGGTAGGCGTAGCGATGAGACAAAGACAGGCGAACTTCCTGTCTATGGCTCCTCGCGAAAGCCATCCACCAGCGCCGTAGTGGGGACAACGGAATCTCCACTTGCATAGGTAGCTAAACCACAACCACCTGATCAAACAGGAAAAAGAAAAAGCACGTGCAAGAACCACAAGCCAACTCCGCTTATTACGCACTTAAGAAAGAACCGTAATCCGACATACTCTTAATCATTAAATCATTTAAAAACAACTACCCGAACTGCCCTATACACGACCCATCGCGACAGCCATCCGCCAGCCCAGCAGCCAGAAAAGAACATCACGATGTCGTTTCAACATTCAAAACCGTCAAATCCTCACTATTCTTCAACAACTCAATAAACACCTGCAACGCCTTCGTTTGAAACGGCGAATTCGTCACAATAGAGAAATGACGCTTGAATGGGGTTCCTTTCACCGATAGCGTCGTCAAATCACCATAGCGTAATTCCTTCTGGATCGCCCACTGTGACAATAAACTGACACCGAGTCCTGCTTCGACAGATTCTTTTATCGGCTGTGTACTGCTGAACTGCATAATGCGCTTTGGATAGAATCCAGACTGGGAGAAGAATAACTCTGCCGCTTCGCGTGTACCTGAGCCTTCTTCGCGTAATAGCCAAATATCATCTTCTAATTCAGTAATGGATTGACGACCTGTTTTCTGTGAAAGCGGATGATCGATAGAAGTCACGATGTACATTTCGTCTTCTGCAAAGTCTTCATTTTGAAGTGGTGCAGCTTCTTTGAAATGTCCTTCGATTAATCCGACGTCGAGCTGGTGCGTGATGACTAACTCCGCGATGTCTGCTGTATTGCCAATGGTGACTTGTGGTTCAATCGATGGATAGTCTGCGACTAGTTTAGACAGAATATGGGGGAGGACGTATTCCCCGAATGTGTAACTTGCCCCAATGGTAAGAGGGCCGCTAGCTTTATTGGCCAAGTCATCGACTAAGTTTTGCATTTTGGTATACAGTCCCGCAATTTCTTTTGCGTGATGATAGACAATTTCTCCCGCTTGGTTCAGACGTACGTATTTATTAGTCCTCTCAAGCAATCGCACCCCAATGGTTTCTTCGAATGAACGAATGTATTGACTGACAGCGGGTTGAGTCATATGTAGTTCTTCCGCTGCTCTAGAGAAGTTCTTTTGCTCGGCTACCTCGATGAATACTTGCAGTTGCTGATCGATAGGGAACGACTCCTTTCATGTATATAGAATTACTTATCATACCTATTATAAATAGTTATTTCTCTTATAGCTAGCTGTTTTATATACTACTAGTAGGAGGTGTTGTCATCGTGGGTTCTTCAGATATGACTTCAGAACAGCATATACCACAACGTACATCTAAATGGAGAGCGTGGGTAGGTGGAGTAGCATTTACATTCTTTATTGCATTTTTAGGTTATTTATTAGCAAAAGTACCAGGTTTCGATCATATCGGACAAATGGCATGCGCCATTATTATCGCGGTGGCATACCGACAATTTTTCGGCTATCCTGAAATAATACGAAGCGGGATTGCTTTTTCATCGAAACGTTTGCTTCGCGCAGCTATCATTTTATACGGTTTGAAATTAAATATAGATACGGTTTTAAGCGACGGGCTCGGCTTACTTGCTCGAGATGTAGGTGTCATCATTTTTGCCATTTTCATGACAATTTGGCTCGCTAAAATATTCAAAGCAGATAAAAATATCTCCTTGCTTTTAGGTGTCGGGACAGGAGTTTGCGGTGCAGCTGCCATTGCAGCAGTGGCGCCAATTATTAAAGCAAAAGATGAAGACACAGCGATAGGCGTAGGGATCATCGCATTGATGGGTACGGTATTTGCGATTGGCTACACGATTCTGCGTCCCATTCTTCCGCTTGATTCAATCGAGTACGGAATGTGGGCAGGGATCAGTCTACATGAAGTTGCGCATGTAGCTTTGGCTGGGGCACCGGCAGGAGAAGACGGTTTAGCCATTGCATTACTGGCCAAACTTGGTCGTGTATTCCTATTAGTACCGCTCTGCTTTATTCTAATATTTATCATGAAACGTAAACATAAAGACACTGACGAAACGGGCAATAAAATCGAGTTTCCGTGGTTCCTTGTAGGCTTTATCATTCTAAGTATTCTAGGAAGCTACGTGTTCGGTCACTCCATTCCTGTCTCAGACAATGTAATGGAAGGCGTCTTCACATTGACCACATGGTTACTAACAGCGGCTATGGTAGGACTTGGTCTCAATGTTAGCCTACGAGATTTAAAAGATCGTGCTATGCGACCACTGGCTGCGATGACAGTAACATCCATACTACTCTCGGTCATCGCATACTTTATTATTTGATTCGGTGTAGCCATAAAAAGCTAGCTTCAGAGAAATTCTCCAAAGCTAGCTTTTTTGTTTGACTTTATTTAGTCCACCCCCTAAACTATTAATTATTGGTTTAGGGGGTAGACTAATTTGAAAAAGCAACTTCAAGAAGCGGTAGAACTATTTGAAGAAGTCATGATCTACGGCACGGAACATGTCGTGAAAAACTTGGACGTTCCAATCTGGAAAGATTACTCACCAGAACAAATCCAAGTACTGAAAATACTTTCTGCCTATGGCCACCTTTCAAGCGGGCAACTAGCAGAGATTCAAGGCGTACATAAAAGTGCCATTTCGACACGTCTCAAGAAACTAGTTGAAAAAGGTCTTGTACAGTCTGAAAAAGACTTGAACGATCAGCGGATCAATCGAATCTCATTGACCGCAAAAGGCCACGAAGTACTATCTGTTTCCAATGCGGCGATAAATGAAAGCATTGAAAACCTGTTTACAGATCAAATTGATGAGCAGGAGCTGGAACAATTCATCAAGACATTTCGTAAACTTAAATCGATTTTAGTAACGAAGGAGAGATAACGCGTGAAAACGATAGTGAAATTCAAATGGCCTATTGCGATCGGTATCGTGATACTGACTGCAGTTTTATTTATACTAGCACCTGATTTGGCAAAGCAGGCGGAAAAAGCAGGTTCCTTCCAATTGCTCGACTCAGCAGATTCCCAAAAGGCTGCACAAATGCTAGAAGATGCGGGTGAAGCAGATGAAACCATTTCGCTAGTTTATGATCTCGATCAACCGGCAGATAAAGCAAAGAAACAAGAAATCTCCGCGACTGCCAAAGAGATTACGAGTGCTAGCAAGATTGTGACGGATGTTCTAGATCCGTTTGAAAGTGAAGAAATGGAAGCACAGCTCGTTTCTGAAGATCGGAAAATTGTATTGCTTCCGATCACGGTAGACGGAACAGATGATGAAATCATTCAGTTGGCTGAAAAGATTAAAAAGGATATCGTTTCTACAGAAGATAAAGTGTATATGACGGGCGAAGCAATCATTAATAATGACGTCAATGAAAGTGCGCAAGAAGGGCTGAAAAAGACTGAAATTATTACGGTTGTATTGATTTTCGCATTATTGCTCATAGTTTTCCGTTCGATTGTGACACCATTTGTTCCATTAGTGGCGGTAGGGATCACCTATTTGTTAAGTCAGTCATTCGTAGCGTTCTTCATTGACTGGTTTGGATTCCCGGTTTCGAATTATACCCAAATATTCTTAGTAGCGATTTTATTCGGACTTGGAACGGATTATTGTATTCTGTTATTAAGCCGCTATAAAGAAGAGTTATTAGCTGGACATGAAGTGGAAGAAGCCATTATCAATACGTATAAAACGGCAGGACGCACACTTTTCATTAGCGCACTTGCTGTATTTATCGGTTTCGCGGCAATCGGATTTGCAGACTTCCCGATATTTAAATCGGCAGTCGCAGTAGCAGTTGGGATTGCGGTGTTGATGCTCGTCCTATTCACTGTCGTACCACTGTTGATGTCCATTTTAAAAGACAAATTATTCTGGCCTGCAAAAGGTGCAGCTACACATAAAGATAGTAAATTGTGGATTGCATTCAGTAAATTATCCGTTATGCGGCCACTGCTTTCGATGTTAATCGTAGCGATCATCACAATTCCACTACTATTGACGTATGACAATGATTTATCATTCAATACGGTAGATGAAATTGATGGAAGTAAAGAGTCTGTAATGGGATTAAATCTTATTTCAGATGCTTTTGGTGAAGGGGATTCACTACCCGTACAAGTATTGTTAAAGAAAGATTCTCCAATTGTTAAGGAAGGGGATATTACCTATTTAGAAGCGATATCTCGAGACTTGGAGAAAGTAGAAGGAGTCAAAAGTGTTCGTACGGTTACAAGACCAACTGGTGAATTGTTGGAAGACTTATATGTAGATCATCAAATCGGTTTGATGGCAGATGGCTTGAAACAAGCGAATGATGGAATACAAGAAATTCGTTTAGGATTGGCAACGGTGCAGTATAATTTACGCGACGCAGCTAATCAATTGCCTTCTGGCGGAACGGGTGGCGGCGTCGGACTAATCCAAGCCGCAAACGGTATTGAACAAATCAATGGTCAGCTAGCACAGATTTCTGGTGGACTGCAACAAGGACTTCCTGCGGCACAAGCATCTGGAGGGTTGGATGCTTTAGGTAATGAATTGGATAAGATCAGTAAAGGTATTGCAGGAGCTGGATCACAGATCAACCAAAGTGGTTCGCTAATTGGCCAATTAAAAGGTGGTTTGAAGCAGCTAGGCAGTGGTGTCAAAGCTTCCAAGGATGGTTTAGCGGAAGTGACGACAGGTCTTCAAGAAATTGCGGATATGCTCGATGATATGGCGGATACGAAAAGTGTGCGTGACACGGGTTTATTCATTCCAAAAGGGACGCTTGATAATGAAGAGTTTACACCCGTCATTGACCGCTATACATTCGATGACGAAAAAGGCATCCTGATGGAAGTCATCTTGAAGGAAAACCCGTATTCTCGTGAAGCTATTTCGACGGTACATGATATTAAAGATTCGGTGAAGCGCTCGGTTATCGGTACGCCATTTGAAGATGCAGATCTAGCCTTTAGTGGTATTTCAAGCATGAACTCGGACTTGAGTGATATTTCATCCGCTGACTTTACGCGTACTGTCACCATTATGTTAATAGGGTTATTCATCGTTCTATTTGTCTTATTCCGTTCGGCGATCATGCCATTGTATATGATTGGTTCATTGTTGCTAACATATTACACGGCGATATCTATTACGGAATTGATCTTCGTCAACGGTCTTGGCTATGACGGAATCAGTTGGGCTGTTCCATTCTTCGGATTTATTATGCTGATTGCGCTTGGTGTAGATTACTCGATCTTCTTACTCGATCGTTTCCGCGAAGAGAGTATTGGGGGTATGAAGGTCAGGGAAGCCTTGATGCATTCTATGGCGAAGATGGGTACGGTAATTATTACGGCAGCTGTGATTTTAGCAGGGACATTCGGTGCAATGATGCCTTCAGGCGTCTTGAGTCTCATGCAAATTGCGACGATTGTTATTTCGGGATTACTGCTCTATGGTTTAATTATTTTACCACTGTTAATTCCGGCTATTACGGTTTCATTCGGCCGCGGTGTTTGGTGGCCGTTTAGAGGATAAAGGAAGAGGTGCTCAGCTACTGACTGAGTACCTTTTTTGTCTATGTTTATAGGGCCAGTCATACAGGGTAAAGAAAGTAAAAAGAATAGATTGGAGATTGCTCATGATGAAGTTACATACAGGGTCATTATATTGGGAGTCGACTTTTACTAAAGAAGATTTTGTAAAAGTGAATCGTCAAGATATGTATGATATCGCAATAATAGGTGGCGGGATGTCGGGGGCATTGACTTCATACGTGCTAGCGAATGAAGGCTATTCGATCGCGTTGATTGAACAAGAGGAAGTTGGTGGGGGGAGTACTTCTGCCAATACTGGTTTATTACAGTTCTCCAACGACATTATGTTGCATGAATTGATGGAGCAAATTGGCGAAGAGAAAGCCGTGGAGTTTTATCAGGCATGTAAAAAAGCAATGGAAAATTTGCAAGACGTCGCGGAGCATGCACCGTTTGATGTTCAATTTCATACACGCGAAAGTTTATACTATGCTAGCACAGAGGAAGATGTAGCTAGATTGCGTAAAGAATACGTAGCGTTAAAAAAATATGATTTTCCGGTAGAGTTTTGGGAACCTGAAGACATT
Organism: Sporosarcina sp. P20a; assembly: GCF_002743175.1. NCBI lineage: Bacteria > Bacillati > Bacillota > Bacilli > Caryophanales > Caryophanaceae > Sporosarcina > Sporosarcina sp. P20a. Next base: position 62,373 of record NZ_PDYT01000008.1, on the reverse strand, counting down.
GAAGCGCACTTCCCGTTTTCGCAGCCCGCAGCTATCGTAACAGCAGGGGATGCTGAAGTGAATCCTCTGCGTTTGTGTATGGGTGCGATTCATTACGCATATGAAAAGGGTATGGATATATTTGAACATACCGAAGTGTTTGGAATCCATGACACAGAAGAACGTGTACTCATAAAAACGACGAATGGCGAATTTCAAGCGAAATCGGTCGTTGTCACTACTGGTTATGCACCGACACCTGACATGAAGATTCCTCAAAAAGACTTAAAAGTAACGTATGCAATCTCTACACAGCCAATAGACGATTTGTCATTCTGGCATGATCGTATGATGATATGGGAGACGAAACGACCTTATTTATATATGCGATTAACCGATGAAAATCGTATCGTGGCGGGTGGTTTGGATCAAAATATGGATACATTACCAAGCTCACAAGAAGAAATCGATAAGAAGTTCGCTCAATTAAAGAAAGAGTTACAAGAGCTATTTCCTAATCAGAAGCTCGATTTTGAATATAAGTGGACGGCATTATTCGGTGAGTCAACAGATGAATTACCAGTCATCGGGCGTCATCCATTCGAGCCGAATATATACTACCTGATTGGATTAGGTGGTAACGGAACGGTCTACAGTATGTTAGGTGCGTATTTATTGCGTGATGAATTGGCAGGGAAGTCGAATCCTAATGAACCTATATTGGAGATTGAACGTTAAAAAAGCAACTGGAGAAAATTTCTCCAGTTGCTTTTTACGTGTATTTACATGGAAAATAGTATCTTTACAGACTAGTTAACTTAAAATGTGATAACACCCATAGCCATTGTAATTAGGAATAACACGATACTGAACCCCCACATGATGAGGAATGAGTAGCGGATATGCTTTCCCATTTCCAAACCTGCAAGCCCTAATGCTAGCCATAAAGCAGGAGAGAAGGGGCTAACAAATGTACCGATAATGTTTCCGACAATTAGTGCATACGCGATGGAAATCGATGGAACACCGAAGCTAGAGACAACTTGTTCTACAATCGGCAGTAATGCGAAATAATACGCATCCGTACTGAGCAATAGATCGAACGGAACACCGAAGAGCCCGATAATGATATGCAAATATGGCACAATGATTGCCGGCAGCACTTTTACTAAATCTGTTGCGATGGAATCTAGCATATTAGCACCGTTAAGAATACCTAGGAATGAACCGGCCGCTAGAATGATCGCTGCCATAAGTAGAGCATTCGGTGCGTGCGCCTTAATACGATCCATTTGTTCATTCACAGAGCGATAGTTTAATGGAAGCGCGATACTGAATCCAACCATAAAGATAAAGCCTGCTGGCACTTTTCCCCAAACGAGTAATCCGATAACGCTTACGGCAATAATCACGTTGATCCAAAGCATTTTTGGACGAAGAAGAAGAATGCCTTCAGAGTCTACTTTTTGCTCATCTTCTTCTATCTCATCCAGGTCGTCATCAAAAAATCCACTTGCTACCTTCTTAGCGATGATTCGCTTTTCGCGTAAACCGAGTATGAAAGCAAATGCGATTAATAATAGGAGACCGACGATTTGGATTTTGATTAGTGGACGCCACAATTCTGTAACGTCGACACCAAGCACAGCTGCTGCTCGTCCAAGGGGGCCACCCCACGGAACCATATTGACAATACTTGCTGAGATACCAACGAGAAGTAGTAGTAAATAAGGATTCATTTTCAATCTTTTATAGAGTGGTAAAAGCGCTGGGATTGTAATTAAGAATGTGGAGGCACCTGAGCCATCCAACTGTGCAATAGCCGCGATTACTACTGTCGCCATGGCAACAGCCACTACATTTCCACGTGAGATTTTAATCATCGTATTAATTAGCGGGTTGAATACACCTGCATCCTGCATAACACCGAAGAACAGAATAGCAAAGATGAACATAATGACAACGCTGATCACAGATTCAATTCCACTGTTGAAGAAATCCCCAATTTCCTTGAAGTTGAAGCCGGCAAAGAATGCGCCGAAGATGGGAACAATGACCAGACCGACAATAGGGGTAATCCGGCCACTGATCAGTAATGCCACGATAATAAAAATAGTCAGTAATCCAATAATACTTAACATAGCGATTTCCCTCCAATGGATAAAATAATGAAAGAAAGATGTAAGCGGATACAAAATAGAAGTATCTGAATATACTCTCTTAAGCTGTCCATAATGTACCATGTCGAAAAGTCGCTAAAAAGCTTGTGATCATAAGGCGGATATAGTTTTTATTATGCATTTTGTTCATTTTGTTCACGAGCAAGCATTTAGAGCTTGATATACGTACGTTCCGGTCTACCGACATCCCCATAATGCAATTGAGCTTTTGCTTTTTCGGCGAATACAAGGTATTCCAAATATCTTCTTGCGGTAGACCGACTGACGCCAGCTGCTTCGCCAGCATGAGCAGCAGTTATTCCTTCAGTTGAACATTGTAGTAATACGTTTTCAATGCGCTCAAGCGTAAGGCGATCTATACCTTTTGGCAATCCATCAGTTGAAAGGGGTGGGGTTTGTTGCATCTCGATACCAAATAATATGCGATCAAGATCTTCTTGCGATAGTTCGCTTTTTGATGATAGCAATACTTTACTAGAACGGTACCGTCTAAATGATTCTGCAAACCTCTCAGGTTCAACGGGTTTGATTAAATAATCCAACACACCTCCGTGGAGTGCTTCTTGTACTGTATTTGTCTCTTTCGCAGCTGTTAGTAGCATAATATCAATGGTGGGGAATTCCCTCCGCAAACACCAAAATAAATCGAGTCCCGGGCTGTCGGGTATGTAGACATCCAATAAAATTAGGTCAGGTAGCACTTCTGACTGCCGCAGAAAGGCAATGGTCTCTGACGCTGTCCTTTGTTCCGATACGACTTCATAGCCAGTAATCTGTTCAATTAGTTGGCGGTTAATCTTCGCCACTCGAAAATCATCTTCAACAATTACAACTCGTATAGTACTGATCACCGGGAGAATCCCTCCTTCAATTATCTTTTGGCAACGAAATTACAAAGTAAGTACCGCCCAGTTCACTCGGTTCAATGGACAGCTGACCGTTCGCAGCTTCAATTGCATTCTTTGTAAGAGCTAGACCGAAACCTCTTTCGGTTCCAACTTTTGTCGAGAAACCACGGGTTACCACTTTATCAAGAGATGCATCATCGATACCCGGCCCAGCGTCGTCAATTTCAAACAGCAGATCTTGTCCGATATCAGTAAATGAAATCGATATTTCTCGGGAAATGGCGTGTTCGTCATGTACCGCATCAAATGCGTTATCAAGTAGATTTCCGATAGCCGTTAGCAATGCTTGGCGGTTCACGTCGGATACTTTGGAATGTAATTGGCTGTCCGGTTGGATGGACACATTGATTTGTAATTCGCTCGCTTGACTAAGCTTTCCGACAAGCAGACCGCTAATATATGGATCATTTATATTATCAAGCAATGTGTTTGTCCAGTGTTGTTGAATGCTAGTTTCTTGTCGGATAAAATCGAGTACTTCATCCTTTTTGTTTAACTGCGTCAGTCCCATGATCGTATACAATTTATTAGCAAATTCATGTGTCTGTGAACGCAGGGCATTAGCATATTGTTGGATATGCGTTAGTTTTTTCGTTAAATTCTCGATCTCGGTTTTATTCCTAAAAGTGGCGACTGCACCGAGCAATTCATGTTCGTAGAAGATTGGCACACTGTTTACATACACGATGTGGTTGCTAAAAACTTTTTCCTGATCAAAGACGGATTCACCATGCTCCAGCACATAGGGCAGATCTGAATTCGGAAAGCTCTCTTGTATAGGTTTACCGATCCAGTTATCGGTTTGCTGTTCGTCGCCTGTCAAAATTTTCAACGCAGCGGAATTGACCATCGTAATTCGGCCCTCCTTATTAATAGCAATAATGCCTTCATGTATTGAATGCAAAATCGTTTCTTTTTGAAAGAGTAAATGCGAAATCTCTTCAGGCTCCAATCCGAATAACAAGTTCTTTATATAATTCGCAATCAGCACGGCACCAATGATCGCGGCTGTGCAAACGCCTAGAAGAACAAGCCAGATTTCCTTGCTATACCCCCAAATGATTGTATCAATGGAGTCTACTAGGAACCCTACCGAGACAACACCCACAATCTCACCGTTTAAATAGACCGGAGCTTTTGCACGAAGTGAGTTACCTAAAGATCCGGTTGATTTGGAAGTATAGGATTCCCCGTATCGTAAAGCACGTTCGTTATCTTCACCGATCATTTTTTCACCAATTCGATCGGGAGTCGGGTGGGCATAACGGATTTCCTGTTGGTTACCCACAACGATAAACTCTGCGTCTGTCTGGGCTTGAATTTTCTGCATGATCGGCTGGATGATAGCGGAAGGATTATCCGATTCAAAGGCTTGAGAAATCTCGGGTATCACCGCCACACTCTTTGCAACACTGAGCGCCCTTTCACCAATTTGAGTTTCTAATGTATCAGTAACGAAGAAACTCATGAATCCGCCAATCAGCAGAATGATTGCAATAGAGAGCGCACCTATTAAACTGATCATTTTCAGATGAAGATTGACAAACGGTCTGTCTTTTGTTCGATGATTGGATAAATCTTCTTTACGGATACGGATCATGTCGAACCCCCGGTAAACATGTTAGTAGATATAGAATACCATGCTATGTGAAATATTAAATGGTATTGTTCATTAAAAAGAATAGGTGAGGGATAAAGGTTGGAGGTATACACAGTTAACTGTTCTATACATAGAAAAGAAGAGTTTCCTTACTGACTAGCGATGCAGAAATAACGTCTTGAGCACAGCATCGATTAGTAGTCTGGAAGGACAACTCAGCGTGGAAATAAATAACTTCACTTATGTACCAGATGGGATAGTACGATTTTGCAGTAGGATTTGGAATTTACATAAGGGAGTGCGATATAGCCAATTGCAGAGTTATTATCTTAGAGCGCGTTTACATGAATCATTCGTAAATGACCAGGTAACACGGTAATTTGCTGTGCAGTTTCTTCATACATTTCTCCGTCCATATCGACCTTATTCCCAATAGGTTGCATGATTTCTAGAGCTGTGACTTGAATGTATTCGAGTTCGTTTAATTGCTCATTTTCCACAGTCGGATTTTGTAACGCAAATAATTCGCGAAAAGCAGCTAAGTTGGAATCACGCACAATTAAAACATCTAATTTACCATCAAAAGGAGATAGAGAAGCGATGGGAAGTTGAGTTGTACCGATATAGCGACCGTTAAGAACGAATAGTAAAATAGCGTCACCTTCTAACTCAGTGTCCGTAGATTGGATTTTATAATGAAATGGTTCTGTCCGATTCAGCGTACGTAATGTACTGAGCACATAACTGATAGAACCAAGACGTTTCTTTTCATCTGAATTGATGTTTTCTGATGTTTCGGTGACAAGTCCGATACCCCAAAAATTCATAAAGTAGTGCTCGCCAACTTTCCCGATATCGGTATCGATAATGGAGCCATTAAGTAGAGAAGTAGCTGCTTCGTTAAGAGATTGCGGAATACCTAAAGTACGGCTGAAATCATTTGATGTACCACCAGGTAATATTGCGATGATAGGACGTATAGCAAGAGGTGCGATACTATTTAAGCAAGTGTGTACAGTGCCGTCACCGCCAAGTATGATGAGCAAATCGACTTGGTCGCTATATTTTACGCAAGCTTGTTGAAGTTGTTCTTCGGAAGTAGTGTTCAACACGATGAGTTCATCTACTGCTTGTGCAAAAATATGGAGTGTCTTCTCAAGCTTTAGATGTGTATCATCTTCTCCAGCTGTCTGATTATAAACAAAGAGTGCGCGGTTGAAATGAAGCATAAGTGTCACTTCCTTTTTTCCTTTAGTATTCCCTAATTCAAGATGTAGAAACCATGCGTTGAAATGAAGTAAAGCAAATGGTTATTTATGAAAATCTCGGGGAATGGTAAATATAAAAGGGGTGAGAATATATGGATATCTATACAGTTGGTCATTCCACGCATACAAAAGAAGAGTTTTTGAAGTTATTGGATGATGCACGTATTGAGAAGTTAGTCGATATCCGTGCGTTTCCTGGTAGTCGCAAATTTCCGCATTTCCATGAGGATCGGATGAAAGTATGGTTACCTGCACATCATATCGCCTATGAACATTGTGGTAAGTTAGGTGGTCGTAGAAGGAAATCCAAAACAATTGATGATGAAATAAATGATGGTTGGAACAATCAATCGTTTCATAACTACGCGGATTATACGTTGACAGAGGAATTTCGAGAAGGAATTGCCAACTTGATGAAGGAAGCTAAAGAACAGCGAATTGCCATATGCTGTTCCGAACGGCATCCGGCAAGATGCCATCGCTTGTTGATTAGTAATTGGCTAGCTACACATGGTTGGAATGTGAAACACATTATAGATGGCCCGAAAGAAAAGGCGTTGATAGAAAACCATGTCGTAGGAAAGTGGGGTGCGGAACCTGTAGTGACAAAAGATGATGAAGTAACATATCCCCCTGATAAGGAAAAATAACAGGAAAGCCCTATGAAGCAAAGGGCTTTCGTGTTATTCGTACAATGTTTTATCGTGCGATCCATCTGCATGATAAACAGATAATATACCTTCGTGTTCTGTAACGTACTTTTTTGCCTTTTCAAGTAAAGCTAATTTAGTATCTTCTTTAAATAGGACATGACCGCTCCCGGACTTTTTGAAAATCCACTCATCTTCCCGAGGCTTTACTTCATAATGCACACGACCTTCACTACTACCTTCTACATATTCATGGGCTTTCGTAGTGGCTATAGATATAGCGCGATCTTCTTCATAATTCTCACGCAGCAAAGCGTTGGCAATTTCAATCGCTTTATTACGTACTTTGGGATTTAGATTTTTTAATGAAGCAGGGTAATCCTGTTTGCTCCATGGCATCAGACATCACCTCCTGTTTCAATAATCCCCCTTTTCATCCAACATAAACAACTAAATAGGAGAAATGCGAACGATCTGAAATGTGATAATCGGCTAAAGTAATGAAGAGTACTAAATTAATTTTTTATACAGCTGATCAAAATGTTGCTAACTGTTTCTGTTCCTATGTCTAGAGGTAGAGATTTGTTTTACTCATTCATACTAAAGAAGGATTAACTGTTACTCAATTTACAATAGTTTGATTATTCATTTATTGAATGATAGAGTATATATATTCTTACGTACTTAGCAATTTAGCTTTGTTTTGATAGTCGACCATTTCTTGTGATCTCAATAGGATAACCCTATAAAGATAAATATTAACTTGAGGAGTGAAGGTATTGTCTCTGTCCGTTAAGCAATTATTGGATAACAAAGGGATTCAGGCCAAGCCCGAGCATCTAGAAGTCTTGGAAAGTCGCTGGAAGGGGATGCAAGAGTTAAGAGGAACATTAGAAGGTGTGAAAATCGAAGACGCCGATATCGGACTTCGAAATATCCCCGGAGGTGATCATATTGGCTAAAGAATTGATTCAGAAACCGGTGGAAGAATTGGCGCCGCTCTTAAAAGATGGATCATTATCGCCAGTTGAGTTAACTAATGCTGTGCTAGACCATGCTGAAGAAACGCAACATACAATAAACGCTTATATGACAATCTACCGCGAGGAAGCGGAACAGTCGGCACGTGAAGCAGAGAAAGAAATTAAAAATGGAAATTATCGAGGGATGTATCACGGAATTCCGATGGCTTTGAAAGATAATTTATATTTTAAAGGTAAAGTCACCACCATGTCTTCTAAAATTCATAAGGATTTCATTCCAGAAGACGATGCGACTGTAGTAAGCAAGTTAAGAGATGCAGGAGTCATTTTCACTGGTAAACTGAGTATGCATGAATATGCTTGGGGAATTACAAATAATAATCCTCACTACGGAGCAGTTAGAAATCCTTGGAACACGGACATGATTCCAGGTGGTTCGAGTGGCGGCTCAGGTGCAGCTGTTTCGGTTGGTTCAAGCGTCGCTTCTCTCGGAACTGATACAGCGGGATCTATCCGAATCCCATCATCCATCTGTGGTATTGTCGGTTTAAAGCCAACGCACGGGCGTGTCAGTAAATACGGATGTTATCCGTTGGCGTGGTCGCTTGATCATATCGGGCCGATGACAAAGACAATCAAAGATGCAGCTGGGATGATGGATATCATTTCAGGGTATGACGAAAAAGATCCAACTTCTATTAATACACCTGTTGATCAATACTTGGAGAAGATTAAGGGCGACGTAAAGGGTCTGGTCATTGGTGTAAATGAAGAATATTTCTTCAATGAAGTGGACAACGAAGTGGATCAAGTAGTGCGTGGAAATATTAAAGCACTAACTGATCAGGGGGCGAGAGTTGAAGTGGTGAAGATTCCAACTCTAAAATATGCAGAGTGGGCGGAGCTTGTCACGTCACTTTCAGAAGCGTCTACAATTCATCACGAAGACATGTTGAAGCGGCCACAGGATTTCGGTGACGATATCCGAATGCTGTTTGAGCTTGGTGAACTACCATCAGCTGTTGACTATCTTCAAGCACAGCAAGTACGTCGTCAACTTAAGCAGGAATTCGAGGAAGTATTCCAAAAAGTTGATGTGCTTATAGCGCCGACATTGCCAGTAGTAGCTAGTAAAATCGGCGAGGATACTGTAGAGCTGAACGGCAACCAAGTGGACCTAATTGACAATATTATACGCTTTACTGGACCAGGTAATTTAACAGGTCTTCCTGCATTATCAGTACCAGGTGGTTTCAAAGGAGACCTTCCAGTCGGAGTGCAAATTATTGGACCAGCTTTCTCAGAAGCGTTGTTGCTTGATGTTGGTTATGCAATCGAGCAAACAAATCCTATGAAGAATAGGAAACCACCTTTACTCTTAAAGGCATAATAAAACAAAAAGCCCCGCGGTCAACCCATGGCCGCGGGGCTTTTTGTTATGTACTCGCTCTTCGACGAAGCGGTACAGACTATTCGACTTTACTTCTTCGCTATCACAAACCCAGCTGCACCAAACTTCAACCCAAATCCGTTTGTGCAATTGCTGTTACTAGTAGTATAACCTATCAAAAACGTAATAAACGCAAATCATCAAACTGTGAAGAATGTCATCTTTCTGTAGTGTTTGGCATCAAATTGAGATAAGTTACATGAACCTTACACTAACCTTTCATTAACATATAGTATGCGGAATGTTCTAATTATATACACGAGTGATCAGAATATTCAATTACATTAATTTCGAGATAAACATCGTCGCAATTCCAAAATAAATCAGTAATGAAAGGATGTCATTGATCGTCGTAATTAAAGGGCCCGAAGCTACAGCTGGATCTATTTTGAATTTATTGAGGATTAAAGGAATAACCGTTCCTGCAATCGTTCCAATAATCAGTGTGGCCACTAAAGAGGAACCGACTACTAATCCTAGTGTAAAACTACCTTGCCATACATAGGCGATCACGGAGATGACGGTACCACAGACGACACCTAATATAATACCGACAAGTAATTCTCTAAAGACTAAGTGTAGCGACTTTTTCATATTCAAGTCTTCAGATACTAGTCCACGTACCACGACCGCTAATGATTGTGTTCCTGTGTTACCAGTCATTCCCGCAATCATCGGCATAAAGAAGGCGAGAGCGACAACCGCTTCCAACGTTTCTTCGAATTTAGAAATGATACTACCTGAAACGAGTCCGATAAATAATAATAGAATGAGCCAAGGGAGTCTACGATAGGCTGCTACTAAAGGTTTTGTGTTGAAGTCGATAGACTTACCGGAAGCAAAAAGCATTTCAATATCTTTGTTTGCTTCTCTAACAACTAAATCAAGTACTTCATCAGCCCGTATGATTCCCACCAATATATTCTTTTCATTGACAACAGGTAGTGATACGAAATCAAATCGTCCAATCATTTTGGCTACTTCGCCTTGATCAGTCGTATCAGATACCTTTGCAAGACCGGTCTCCATAATTTCTGTTACAATACAATCTGCCTTAGCGAGCAATAAATCACGGTAGGAAAGCACACCTACTAATTGCTTTTCATCATTAATGATATATACGTAATTTAAGTAATGAGCAAAGGATTCATAATGCTTAAGCTTTTCAATCGTTTTTTCAACAGTGTATGACTGATGAACCCATACATAACGCGTCGTCATAATCCGTCCTGCTGAATCAACTGGATACTTTCGGCGCTGCAAAATATTTCTCTTTTCTTCTAGGCGTAATTTAGCTATGAGTTTATCCGCTTGTTTATCTGATAGATCAGACAAAAGGTCGGACAAGTCTTCACTTTTCATTCCCTCTAGCAGTTCTGTAGAACGAATTGGCCCGACTAAATCCAGTACGCGTAACTTTTCATTTTTTGAAAGAAAGCCTAGCATCTTAACCAATTGATCTTTATCCAATACTTCTAAAAATGTAGTATGTCGTTTTCGTGGCAATCGTTTATACTGAGCAGCTATTTCTTTAGGTTGTAGTTCTTTAATTGCTTTTTTCACGGATTCCAGATTACCATCTTTGATTAATTGTATAATTGCTCGTGAAACATCATCTTGATCCCAAATCACCGGCATGTAACGCACCTCGCTTATTTGTAAATAACTATAGTCAATCATTCCCTACTATAGAAGGAAAGAAACCACATGACGCAAAGGAAGTTATTTTAGCCAATAAAAAAGCCTCCAAAGAGACTTTTTTGAATGAATTGAGTGTGTTTTTGTCAACTAATATTGAATCAGTTAAAGGATTATAGCTATAATTTTTAGCTAGTGGATTCGGGTCGATCAATGGATTTCGTTCGATTGCTCCTCGAGTAGGTTTGTGAATTTGATCTGTTATATAGGAAGTATGTGTTATTTTGGCATATAGATGTAAGTCAACCAATTCCGTATTCGAAATGATCATGATAGTGATATGTTTCTTCTTCGGAGGTACCCATTCCAATCAACGCAACCGCAAGGCGGCCTTCGATAGCATGTGTGACTGTTTGTTCAACTACATATCTTTTCTTCATAGAGTAGATCTTCCTTCAAATTAGTAGAATATGTTTTTTGCATTACTTATAAAACTCGCCCATACAATCTAATTAAAACTTGAAATTGTATGGATATATCAAAATGTAATATAGAATGCAGGACTTACTACCCCAATTGTCATTTAATTCGAATGGAAAACACGTTATTTGTAATATATTAGTAGGTACTGTCATTGCATTGTTTCACGTTTGTAATCTAACTGTAATATAGACTTGGTAAGATAAGGCTATCAAATCGTTAGGGGTGGCATATTGAAGAAGTTATTATTTGCAATGACAGTAGCCATGTTAATCACAGTATTCACAAGCGGGATGAATGAAACATCGGCCGCAGCATCAGTTCACACAGTTAAAAAAGGTGACACACTATATAAAATCTCTCTACAAAACAATGTGTCTGTCTCTAATATTCAGAAATGGAATAACTTAAAATCAACAGTTATTTATCCAAATCAAAAATTGCGTTTAGTAAAGTCTTCTAAAGTGGCGGCAAGCACACCGAAGAAACAAAGTGCACCATCTCGTTCAAATGGAGATAGTGTATCGAAAGAACTTATGGTAAGCGCAACAGCATATACAGCACATTGTAATGGTTGTTCAGGTATTACAAGAACAGGCTTGGACCTACGTAAAAATCCAAACTTGAAAGTAATTGCAGTAGATCCACGTGTTATCAAATTAGGAACAAAAGTTCACGTTGAAGGTTACGGATATGCTATCGCTGGAGATACTGGCGGAGCAATCAAAGGTAATAAAATCGACGTATTCATTCCAACTAAATCAGCTGCCTACCAATGGGGCCGTAAAAACGTAAAAGTAAAAGTTCTTAATTAATATATTGAAAGCCTACATAGCATTCTTGCTGTGTAGGCTTTTATTATTGAAGATTTTTCTTTTTCTATTTTGACAAGAAAAAACATGAATCCCGTTATACTGGTATCCATGTTTGAATTATATGAATGAAACGACTTGGTTCTTGCCATTCTTTTTTGCTTTATAAAGGGCGAGATCCGCTAAGTGAAATAGATCATTGAAGGCATTCATACTGCGCATTTTATTGTCACTGAGTCCTATGCTAATAGTTATTGGAATGGGTATCACATCTGAAGTAGATGACAATGACTCAATTTTTCCGGCAAGTAAAGTAGCTTTTCTTTTTGCATTAGCCAAAGAAATGTCTTGCATAACTAAAACAAATTCATCGCCACCGAAACGAGCTAGTACATCTTCTTTTCGTATTTCATTAATAGAAGTATGAGCAACAAATTTAATGGCTTCATCGCCAATTAGATGACCATATGTGTCATTGATAGTTTTTAAATTATCGATGTCGAATACAATACAAACTACGGATTTATTAGTTGTTTTGGCTTCCGTCAACCATAGGTTAGTTGTTTCTTCCAAATACTTCCGGTTATAAATGCCTGTTAAGTAATCCTTATTTTCATTGGTTTTACTAGAAGACCCTTGCAGACGGATTTGCAATTCGAGCGCAGCTTTAACTAATTGACTGTCTTCAATTTCATGCAATAAATCGATATACTCCTTCTGAATAATTGCTAATTCATCAAAACTACATAGATTTTCTGCCAACACAATTCGTTTTTGCTGGATATCTTTCAGTAAAGAATAATCTTTCAGTTTTTCCTCACGTTGTTTTGCCATCGTATAAAAGTGGAAAGCCTTTTCGGGCTCACCAATTAAATCATAGAATCTACCTTTTAAGATTTCAAGAAAAGCTATTTCACGTGGGTGATGATTCATAGTAGGTAATTGGCGCAAATAATCAAGACTAGTCATAGCAAGAGGAGCATTTTGTAGATTAATGGCGGATTCAATCAAGTGTAAATGCGCTCGAATCAATAGATTTTCTCTGTTTACATCTTTCATCTCTGCGAAAGAAACCGCTAATTGTGCAAATTCCAAAGCTTGATCATATTGTTCTATCTTATTGTGCAAAAGGCTTAGTTTATTGTAGGCCATGCTGACATAAGCATAATCTTCATTCTCGACCGCTATGGATAGCATGTCTTCCAATAACTTCTGCCCTCTGTCATAATCTAAAGCAAAAAAGCTGACGAAATATTGCAAATAATAAGAACGCATACAATCGGGCCTCTTGCCATGCAAAACACATTGTGTATGATGCTCTTCTATATGAAAGAGAATTTTTTCAAAATCACCTGTGTAATAATGAGAGATCGCACAAATGTAATGCGCAGATAAAACGGCATCATTGTTTGAAGATGATAGACCAGTTTTTAATAGATTTTCTGCATGTTTAATGACTAGGTCATAGCGTCCTTCGTTTCTTGCTCCATTGATTTTGCTATAAATAGCCGTTATCTCATTTTCCCTTGCCATAGCTGTTCTCCTCCGATATAGGAAGTTTTAGTATTTTATATAGATTTAATGTAATGTTCTTTATTTCCATAAGTGTAATGCTATTATACCAGTTGAATAATAAAATGACATATTAGAAAGTACCTATTTAACAAGCGTTTAACGAAAAGTAGTATAGACAATAGTTATACTTACCCCGTAGTGTAAAAGTATAAACGTCCTACCTCAGAATATGAAGTAAGACGTTAGATTATACACTGTATATTTCTTAATTGGATTGGATTTGTTTAAATATAGAAATGAAGTGTTCTGGTTCTTCTTCGATTTCAAATGTAAAAACACCTTCATTTGTATGAAGATAAAATAATCCTGTATGACCGGAGAAAGGGCGATAGGATATATCAAAAACGTTCTTTAGAGGGAAAATTCGCTCGGACGTCGTAATCCGATCTTGGAATAAGCAAATTGTGTGATAAGACTTTTGGTGCGTTTGTTCTATGCGGTCCACGACTCGGTGGATGGAAATATAACCTAGCGAAAGAATTTGCTGATCATCTGAGTTATTCATTAGATAACCTCCTGTTTCGTCAATATCATAACACAGAGTCTGTGCTCATAAAAACGTTAGGAATACTATTGACCTAATTAATACTATGGATCTAATTTTTACGTAATTGATTGGCTAAACGAATAAACACTAGAAGCAAAAGAAATGTTACGGCCCCTGCTGTATCTAAATAAACGTCTTGCATCGTAGCTGTGCGGCCTCCTGTAAAGTATTGGTGCAATTCATCAGCGCATGCTAATAGAAAGGTAAATAGAGCAGCCAATAATATGCGGCTCTTACTCTTAGGTAATAGCCAATAAATGACTAAAGATAAAAATCCAAACGTGATGAAGTGTGCAGCTTTTCGGATCAAGAATTCTACAAAATGATAATATCCACGTTCTTCAATAGAAATGGTTCTATTCCAATAAGTAAATTCCCATGTGGATAAAGAATTTATGCCGGGCTCGTTTGGTAGCAATTCTTGTAATGTTGAAACAAGTGATTGTTGTTCGTATGTCTGACTAGATGAGATCGACAGTCCGACTATAATGCTGATTAATAAAAGAAGCGCGAGTAATTTTTTCATATAGGAATTGTATCATGAAAAGCAACTTATCATGTAAGCCATGTATATTTCACTTTGGTTACAAGTAGATGTCCATAGTTAATTGTGTGATATGTCCACTATGCTTCAGGAGGAAGTTTTACAATTCAAGAGAATAATTTCTGTGATATCTCTTACCGACTGTGTAAGGGTATGCTACTATATAACTTAAGTAGCCAATAATCTCTCGATGTATGTTTGTTCTGCTGAACTAGTAATTTTGGTGAAATGGAAACAGGGTGATTTTATACTATTGTGTAAACAGCCTGCAATCGTGGTCGTAAACAAAAGGAGGAAATGTTTTCATGAAATCAAAATCGAAAAAGAAATTTAATAAGTATCTAACAGGTATAGCATCAGCGGCATTAGTAGCATCAGTGGTTGCTCCAGTTGTCACTGCAGCAGATTATACTGACGTGGCAGAGAATAACTCACACAAGAATGCTATAGAAGCACTATCAAAAGCGGGTGTTATCTCTGGTTATCCGGACGGTTCATTTAAGCCAAATAAAACCTTAACTCGTTCTGATGTAGTGAAGTTAATGGGGAAGTGGCTAGTATCAATGGATTACAAAGTTCCCACAGACTATAAGACAAATCCACGTTTCACAGATTTAACTGCAAAGTCCAATGATGAACTCTTACAAGCAGCTGCAATTGTTAAAGACAATAACGTTTTCAGAGGATATGAAGATGGATCATTACATGCAACGGGATCCATTACGCGTGAAAACATGGCGATTGTTTTGGTTCGTGCTTACGACTCAGTTAACAAAACAAATTTATCAGCATATGTACAAAAACAAAAGTTTACTAAAGATGTAATAGATTTGAATAAAGCTAAAGCTGAAGCACATACTGCAATTGACGTACTCGACTTCTTTGACATTACGAATCCAGCTGCACCAAACTTCAGACCAAAAGATACAACAACACGTGCACAATTCGCTTCATTTCTTTATAAAACTTCACAAGTAAAAATGCCAGACGGAGAAGCACCGGAAGTAGCTGAAATTACCTCTGTTGAAGCAATTAGTGACAAGCAGATTGAGTTAAAAGGAAAGAATTTGCAAGTGCTAAAGGCTGAACAACTGACAATTGAGGGTAATGAGCTAGCTTCTTTTAAAGCCAATGGAGACGGAACGAAAGCGGTACTAGATTTAAAAAACGAACTCACGTCGGGTAATGAGTGGACGCTTACTTTGACGACAAAAGCTGAAACTGAAGGACAACCAGATACAATCACTTCTTATAAGTTCACATACGAATTTAAAGTAGAGGAAATCTCATAAGCTTTCAACTTAAATGAATGGCGGAATTTCTGCAAAGCAGTCTGAAATGAATCTATAACAAAGAAGTATTATGTATGCCCTCGCCCTATTCCTTGAAGACATTCAAGGAATAGGGCTTTTTTGCGTTTAATTAGCTACTTATCATGGGTACAGGTAGAGTACAGACAATCAGAAAGGAGTGAAGCTTGAATTGGTTAGAAGGTATTAATTTTACAACTTCACTAGTAGTGCTGATCATATTAGCGATTCCGATTAGTATAGGCATCTTTTTATACTTCTATGATCGTAGTCAAAAGCAACATGCTATTTTACGTAACTATCCTATCTTGGGAAGGGTTCGCTATATGTTTGAAAAGGCGGGTCCGGAAGTTAGGCAGTATTTATTCAATGGTGATAATAGCGGCAAGCCATTCAGCCGCGAAGAATACCTACATATGGTGATGCCGGGGAAGTATTTAAATAGTGTCATCGGGTTTGGGTCTAAACGAGACTTTCAAGAGCCAGGTCACTACATTCGCAATGCCATGTTTACGAAGCAAAATGAAGAAATGCGTGTGGATAATGATAATCTATTGAGTACGATGCGCTATGAAGTCGACACGGACAATTTATTCTCGCGTAAAGAACATCGTGAAGAAGTGACCACATGGCCTTGGCTATTACCCGAGGAAGATGCGATTGTATTAGGTTCGAATTGTGAGCATCCATTTGTCGTGCGTAGCTTATTAGGTCAGTCCGGTATGAGTTACGGAGCACTCGGAGACCATGCGATTACTGCATTATCTAAAGGTATTGGTATGGCCAAAGGTGCATGGATGAACACGGGTGAGGGCGGCGTATCCGATCATCATTTGATAGGCGTAGCAGATATTATTGCGCAGATTGGCTCAGGGTTATTTGGATTCCGAACAGAAGATGGACAGTTCGATATTGAAAAAGTGAAAGAGAAAGCACAAATACCGCAAATTAAAGCGTTTGAAATTAAGTTGGCCCAAGGAGCAAAAATGCGTGGGGGACATGTAGAAGGAGAGAAGGTTACAGAAGAGATTGCGGCTATTCGAAATGTGAAACCTTATACTTCTATTAACAGTCCAAATCGTTTTAAGCAGTTCCATGATTATCCAACGTTGTTTTCATTCATTGAAGATATCCGTCATGCGGGAGGCAAACCTGTGGGCATCAAAATAGTTATAGGCGGAAAGCAAGATGCTGAAGATGGTGCAGAAGGTGGGTCGGGGGCTACCTATCAAGACTTGGCGGACAGTGTAGGCTTACCACTTCGTTCGTCCCTCATTTTGCTAGATGATGCGTTACGTAAGTTTGAAGTGCGTGATCGAGTAAAAGTGATTGCATCAGGGAAAATCATCACACCTGATAAGGCTGCGATTGCCTTGGCTTTAGGTGCGGACTTGATACAAGTTGCTCGTGGCTTCATGATTTCAGTAGGTTGCATCATGGCAGAGCGATGTCATACGAATACATGCCCAGCTGGTGTGGCAACGACGGACAAGAGTTTACAGCGAGCACTTGTTGTAGAAGAGAAGAAATTCCGTGTGACCAACTATATTTTGACGATGAGAGAAGGATTATTCCGTGTGGCGGCCGCTGCAGGTTTGGATTCTCCCACCAAGTTTGAACGACATCATGTAATCTATAAAGATGAGCGCGGAAACATCCATTCAATTGAATAAAAAACGACCCGATGAATGATCATCGGGTCGTTTTACTGATTATAATCTTCTGAAACTATTGAATTTAGATTTCCAGTATGGATTGTTTAGATTCACCACTTCGGATTTCTTACCACCTGCATGAACAAATTTATTGTTACCAACATAGATTCCTACATGCGAAATACCTTTGCGGTATGTGTTATGGAAGAATACTAAATCTCCAGGTCTTGGTGATTTAATTTTTGATGATTGTTTGAATTGTCCAGTTGTTGTTCGAGATATAGACTTGCCATTTTTCTTGAATGAATACTGGATGAATCCACTGCAATCGAAACCTCTAGTTGTAGTTCCGCCGAAACGATATGGGATTCCACGCAAGTTCATTGCTGTTTTCACAACGCCAGATCCTCCGCCTTTAGTAGGTGAAGCCGCTGCTACTGCTTTGCCTGTAGATCTCTTTAATAAGGAACTTGAAACATATCCTCTTTTACCATTGATCTTAACTTTATACCACAATTGTTTACCTGCATATTTTTGATGTGTCAGTTGAACACGAGTACCTTTTTTTAATGTGAAGACTCTTCTATGTTTTGTTCCAGCATCTGCACGTACGTTTGCATTATGTATTGTTATGTATGTACCACTCTTAGCTGTAGCTTTACTTGCCGCATCTGCTGTACCGCCTGAGAATCCGACGAACATGGCTGATGCCATCAAAATTGAACATAAAAACTTTTTCATGAATGACTCTCCTCCGAAGTAATAGATATCACTTTCTAGCTGCAAGTAATATCTTACACGACAGATTACGAGTTAAACATTACGTTCATATTAAGAAGGTGTTACAAGAATCGTGTTTTGTAAACAAAATGTAACAAAGTGAAGAACCTTCCTATAGTAAAGGAAGGCTCATAACAAATGGGATTATTCTTTTGGAAGAGTGGAAGGCCCTTTATCCTCTATTTGTTCGGATAATACGGCATCCTCTTCTTCAGAAGTAAGATCATTTGTCTGGATTGTATCGTCTTGAGTAGTAGCCACCAGAATTTCTGGATGAGGTGAGTTTTGCAAAGGTTCATATCCGCCATAAGACGGTTCAGATACCGTCTCATCAATAAATGGATCTGTCGCTTTAGTGGAGTCAATGATTGGCTTAGATACATTAGGCGATAATCCATCTGTATAGAAAGGTTCATTTTTCGAATATACGCTGAAAGCCAATCCTTCATCTACATATAGCATCATGCCACCGTGTTGGACTTCTTCGTAATAACGGTCTACTTGAATCGTATCCATCCCGATGCCATACATCATTTGTTTAATATGATTTTCTCCAGTTAAGAATCCTATAAAGCGATCTTTCCAAGTATCATATGCTGAGTATACATCCGCGCCAGTTCTGCTACGTAGCATGGATACATCGGTTTCATTTTTAGCGATTACATAAATGTTATCATCAAGGTAACCCGTTTCTTTTAATTCCTCTATCTTGCTTAGAAGGTCAGCATCGTTATAATATACACCAATAAATGTTTTGCTTATGAGTTCATCCATTGTAAAGCCTCCTTCTTTTATAGTTGCTTTATATAATATACCCGTTTCGCGTTCTTCAAAAACCTGTAGGTAGTTGGTAAAAGATTGCTTATGATTATAAACATGAAATAATAAATTGAATGACTTTACAAAGAGTAGTTACCTCCTAAATATTTGTCAATGATTTATCGATATGGTAATGTGTGAAATATAAAGAACTACAGAAAAGGACGGTTTTTCATGTATAAAAGACTGATGTATGTTCCTCTTTGTCTATCATTTTTGTTATTGGGAGCATGTAATGTGGATTCAGATAAAATAGAACCAGAAAAAACCGATCCTGTACCAAAAGTTGTTAATGAAGATATAGAAAAATCGGATATGAAAATAATTGATAATGATTTAAAAAAAGAATTTGAAAAAGAAGAGGGGGTATCTGAGCTTAGTTTAGTCATTACAGAAGATGCAGGAGGATTTATATTATTAGATTTTGAGGTGGATGAGGACATGAAACAGGAAGAAGCGAAACTCATCACTAAAAGATATTATGAAAGATTAGAAAAAGAATACTCCGCATATAGCATTGATATCCAAGCACGCAAAAGTGGAGAAACTTTCGTACATGAAACTAAAGAAGTCAAATAATGAATGTGGAAATACCGTCCTATTAAAAGGGCGGTATTTTTATCGTTAACACTTATAGATTATTATTCAACTTTTTCACTATCAAAACATCTGATAATAGTTTTAATGTGTACTTTGCATCAAATGATGGTAGATTTGAAGAGTATTAAATAAATGTAAAAGTAATCATCGTCACCATGTAGATGGTTACTTTTTATATTGCTGTACGCGTACTGACTGCTACATTCATGAATTTAGTTAATTTGTTAGAAAAGAATCATTGCGATATACTAATTAGAATCTATAGAGAGAGTGGGGAATTCATTGGGGAAAAAGACAGCGATAATACATTCAGCTATAGAAGTATTTCAAGAACAGGGAATTGAGAAAACGAAGATCTCGGATATCGTCAAGCGTGCAGGAATCGCACAAGGGACGTTTTATTTATACTTTCCATCAAAGTTATCCCTTATGCCTGCAATTGCGGAAGTGATGGTCATGAAAACGATTGAAATAGTCAAAGAAACGGTTGATGATGAAGCGACGTACCCAAAACAGTTCGAACAAATGGTAGAGGCAATATTCGAAGTGAACAAAGAGTATTACGAAATATTGGCCGTCATTTATTCAGGCATTGCTTCAACAGAACATATTCGGGAGTGGGAATCGGTATACGCACCATTTTATGAATGGGTCAGTGAAAAACTTGAAGCCGCCAAAAAGGCAGGTGCGGTTCGCCAATCGATTAAACCTGACCGGACAGCAAAGATCATTATCGGTCTTATTGAATCGACGGCCGAGCAAGTATTCCTGTATGCACAACATGATGAAAGTGAAGCCGATAGACAGAAAGAAGAAGTCCTTGATTTTATGTCGTATGCACTGCAATTTCAAACAGTGAAAGGTTAACATAGCAAAATGTTAGCTTTTATGTTAAAATGAATGATAGTCAGTCATAAAGATGTGATGAGAAATAAAATTGGAGTGAATAGTATGAATAAAGCATGGCTATATGTCGCATTAACTAGTTTCTTTGAATTAGTGTGGATTTTTGGATTTAACACAGCGACTCACTGGTGGCACTGGATATTTATCATAGGCTTTATATTTGTGGATTTTCATTTCCTCACAAAAGCCTGCGAGGGGCTACCGACAGGAACGGTCTATGCAATATTCGCGGGAATCGGAACAGTCGGTACATCTTTAATGGATGTCATGTTCTTCGGTGAACATATTAGTATAGGGAAGATCTTTTTCATCTTCATTCTAGTACTGGGTGTTGCAGGATTAAAGATAGCGGATGGGCAGGATGAAAAGAAAGCGCTGAAGGGAGTGAAAGACGATGGGTTGGATTCTAGTATTCTTGGCAGCTCTAAGTGAGTTTGCCGGTGTTATCGGCTTGAAAAAGTTTAGTGAGAACAAGACATTGGGTAACGGCTTGCTATACTACGGAGGGTTCGGTATAGCGTTCTTCTTTCTGTACAACTCCTTTAAGTTCCTGCAAGTTAGTACAGCGTATGCCGTGTGGATTGGCATAGGTACAGCGGGTGCCGTACTCATTAATATGGTGTTCTTCGGTGAATCGAAGAGTACAGGTAGAGTAGTGAGTCTTATCCTCATCGTCATCGGTGTAGTTGGACTCAAAGCTTTATCATAAATTATATCTCCTATATATAGAAGGAGATGTACTAATAGAATGGAAAATGGACATGCCTATGTCAATTAGGCATGTCCATTTTATTGTATCCGAAAGATCAGCTACTGAGTTTTATCGATTCCAAGGCACGTTTACGTATCTCGTGTTCTAACATTTGGATGAACTCGAGATTTAGTTGATACTTTTGCGCCTGTTGATAGGAATAGAGTAACATTTGATCCGATAAATGTAGCACAGTAGAATCGCCTCCTTTAGGATGAATTGATTGAAATCAGTCTGCATGCTTCTCTCTAGATGTTATCTCTTACTTTACCAAAGGAATCCAAAAAGAACAAGCGTTCGAATTGTCCACAGTACCGGTGGGTAAGCTGTGGGTAATATGTGTATCGTTTACATAAACTGCCAAGATATGCGGTGTATAATGTGTATAGAGTTATGAACAAAATATAAATGTCGAATGCTGTCGAGCGAAACTTGTCATCTGCAATGAATAAAAAACGAATTCTTGAATAGGGCCAGCAAAGTAATAGTTGAAATCTAGAAAATTGATACGTAAGTAGAAGTGTGAACTAGTGAGGAAGAAAACGAAAAATCTGATCAATTCATACCAAGTAATAGGGTCTGGGTGGATTATTGATTGAAAGTACAACCTTGTCATCTATTTATATAGTATCGATATTACCTAAGTTTCCTTTCTTCAATGAAAGAAACGAGATTAAGTCAAAAAAAATTTAATGAATTTCGATATGCAATATATCGCACTGTGGTGCGTGTGTAAGCGTATTCAGATGTTTTTAATTAGTCACAATTAACGAAAAACTTTAAAAATACGGTTGACCTTTATTCATATACAAGATATGATTACAACAATCTAGTTCATAGCGGTGAACATTTCACTAGCTGTTCAGAATATTCAACTGAATGAAATTAATATAATTAGCAATTGATTCGTTCAATTAGTTTAGGAGAGATTGCAAATGAGAAGTGACATGATAAAAAAAGGAATCGATCGTGCACCACATCGTAGCTTACTATACGCAGCTGGTGTTAAAACGAAAGATATGAACAAACCATTTATCGGAGTGTGTAACTCCTATATAGATATTATTCCGGGACATATGCACTTGAACAAATTCGCGGAAGTAGTTAAAGAAGCGATTTGGGAAGCGGGCGGCGTGCCGTTTGAATTTAACACAATCGGTGTAGATGATGGAATTGCAATGGGGCATATTGGTATGCGTTATTCATTGCCAAGCCGAGAGTTAATTGCAGATTCAGCAGAGACAGTCATTAATGCGCACTGGTTTGATGGAGTCTTCTATATACCTAACTGTGACAAAATCACACCAGGTATGCTGATGGCAGCTGTTAGAACAAACGTCCCTTCTGTATTCGTTTCAGGTGGACCGATGGAAGCTGGTGTTTCCGCAACAGGCGATGTTCTATCATTAACCTCTGTGTTTGAAGGTGTTGGAGCTTACAAGAGCGGTAAGATGTCAGCTGAAACGTTGCTTGATATTGAGCAGAATGCTTGTCCTTCATGCGGATCTTGTTCAGGCATGTTCACAGCGAACTCCATGAACTCGTTGATGGAAATGCTCGGTATGGCTCTTCCAGGAAATGCGACAATTCTTGCCACGTCGGATGATCGTCATAGACTAATTAAAGATGCAGCGAAACACTTAATGAATTGTATTAAAAATGATATTAAACCACGTGACATCATCACGAAAGAAACAATCGACGATGCATTCGCACTTGATATGGCAATGGGTGGTTCGACGAATACAGTCCTTCACACATTAGCGATCGCTCACGAAGCAGAAATTGATTACAATATTGAAGATGTTAACGAGGTAGCAAAACGAGTGCCGTACTTATCCAAAATCATGCCAGCTTCCGATTATTCGATGGATGATGTTGAAAAAGCCGGTGGTGTCAGTGCAATTATCAATGAATTGTGTCAAATTGATGGAGCGATACACAAAGATCGTATTACAATCACAGGCAAGACGATTGCAGAAGATGTTGCAGGACATGAAATTACGAATACAGATGTCATACGAACGAAAGATAATCCATATAGTCCAGTAGGTGGCCTGTCCATTCTATTTGGAAACATTGCTCCTGAAGGTTCTGTCATTAAAGTGGGGGCAGTTGATCCCTCTATCACGGAGTTCAGAGGAGAAGCAATTGTCTTTGAATCACAAGAAGAAGCGCAAGAAAATATTGATAATGACACTGTCAAAGCAGGCCATGTTGTCGTCATTCGATATGAAGGACCTAAAGGTGGACCGGGGATGCCAGAAATGTTGGCACCAACTTCCGCGATTATGGGTAAAGGGCTAGGTAAAGAAGTTGCGTTGATTACAGATGGTCGTTTCTCTGGGGCTTCGCGAGGTATTTCAATTGGACATATCTCACCAGAAGCAGCATCCGGTGGACCGATTGCACTTGTAGAGAACGGAGATATTATCGAAATTGATCTGACGAAACGTACGATCGAACTTGTAGTATCTGATGAAGTTCTTGCAGAACGTCGTCATGCATTGAAACCATTTGAACCTAAAATTAAAAAAGGATATCTTGCTAGATATTCGCAATTAGTTACTTCAGCAAGCACTGGTGGAGTTATGAAAATTTAATATACAAAACGTTGATGAGGTTAAAGTAGATAGAAAATGTATTCACAGAGAGCCGGCGGTGCTGCAAGTCCGGCAATACAGCTATTTGCGACATCCCCTCGGAGTGGATTGCTAAAAGGTATACCGATTAGGCAGTCTCGGGCTCGATTATCGGGCTCGTTAGCAATGAGAAAGTACAGCTTCGGCTTGCTTTTTCTTAAGGTGACTAACGTCACGAACTAGGGTGGTACCATGAAAGCTTTTTCATCCCTATGTAAAGAGAGTAGAATTCTTTGCGTGGGATGAAAAGGTTTTTTTTTTAGGAAAAAACGCCATTGGCTAAAATATATATAGTTGAAAATTGTAAGGAGGAGTTCAGTATGAGTGCTGAAGTACAAGAAAAACAGACTGCATCTACTATGCCAAAGGAACAAGCCGTAAATAAACCTGCAGATGGTTCTGCCATCTTGATTCAATCGCTTAAAGAACAGAACGTAGAAATAATCTTTGGATATCCTGGAGGAGCAGTTCTCCCAATCTATGATGCGCTATATAACGATCCGATACCACACGTATTAGCACGTCACGAACAAGGTGCAATTCACGCAGCAGAGGGATATGCAAGAGTTTCTGGGAAAACAGGTGTGGTCATTGCCACATCAGGTCCAGGTGCAACGAACTTAGTAACGGGCATTACAGATGCCATGATGGATTCACTTCCATTAGTAGTTATTACAGGTCAAGTAGCAACTACAGTGATTGGATCGGACGCTTTCCAGGAAGCGGATATTATTGGAATTACTCAACCAATTACAAAACATAACTATCAAGTGCAAAGTGTAGCGGACATTCCACGTATTTTGCGTGAGGCTTTCCACATTGCCTCCACAGGAAGACCAGGCCCGGTCGTAGTCGATGTACCGAAAAATGTTGCAACAGATCTCTTTGTACCCGTTGAAAAAGAAGATAAAGAAGTGAATTTGCCTGGTTATCAGCCAACTACTACACCAAATTATCTGCAAATTCAAAAAGCTTCGAAAGCTATCTCTAGTGCAAAAAAGCCCATGATTCTTGCAGGTGCAGGTGTACTTCATGCAGGCGGAACGGCCGAGCTGAAGGAACTTATCGAAACGCATCGTATTCCAGTAGTCAATACATTACTTGGCTTGGGTACAATCCACGGAGAGCATGAACTGTTTTACGGAATGGCTGGAATGCACGGTACGGCAACTGCCAACTATGCTCTAAGCGAATGCGATTTATTGCTCAATGTGGGTGCTCGTTTTGATGATCGTCTAACAGGTAACTTGGATGCATTCTTGCCGAATGCACGGGTCATTCACATAGATATCGACCCAGCAGAGATTGGTAAAAACGTTGTGACTGAAATTCCTATTGTAGCTGATGCGAAAGAAGCGTTAACAGCATTGCTGAAGGCGGATTTCAAATCACCAGACACAGTAGAATGGGTAGGCTATTTGAATGGTTTAGCAGACAAATATCCACTTTGGTATCAAACGGATGAGGGAGCATTATTACCGCAACAAGCACTTGAGATTATACATCGGATTACAAATGGTGATGCGATCGTCACAACAGACGTTGGACAGCACCAAATGTGGACTGCTCAATATTACCGTTTCAATAATCCGGATAACTGGGTAACTTCAGGTGGATTAGGAACAATGGGCTTTGGCTTCCCAGCAGCAATCGGTGCACAACTTGCAAGACCGAAAGATCGTGTCATTGCAATTGTTGGAGACGCAGGCTTCCAAATGACAGCACAAGAGCTTTCACTTCTTCAGGAAATGCGGATTCCGGTGAAAGTCATCATTTTAAATAACGGTGCACTAGGTATGGTACGTCAGTGGCAAGAGACATTCTACGAAGAACGTTACTCACAGTCACTAGTTCCGGTACAACCAGACTTCATTAGATTAGCAGAAGCATACGACCTGAAAGGGTATCGTATTCACAATGTTGAAGAAGCTGAAAAGGTATTTACAGAAGCGCTATTATCTGACGAGCCGGTCTTGATTGATTGCCGAGTGAAACAACGTGAAAACGTCTATCCGATGGTTGCTCCAGGTAAAGGATTACAAGACATGATTGGAGTGAGTCCTCAGTGAAACGAATTATTACAGTAACAGTAATTAATCAGAGCGGGGTATTAAACCGTGTAACGGGACTGCTAATGAAGCGTCAATTCAATATTGAAAGTATGACTGTTGGTGCTACGGAACAGCCAAATAGATCCAAGATGACCTTTCAAGTTCACGTAGAAGATGAAACTAAAATTGAACAACTTGTAAAACAGCTGCAAAAGCAGATTGATGTTATTACAGTGAAAGATATAACAGACAAAGCAATCGTGTTACGTGAGTTAGCGCTAGTAAAGGTCATCTCTCCACCACAGATTCGCTCTGAGATGAATAGTATTGTGGAACCTTTCCGTCCGACTATAGTCGATTCCGGAAAGAATGTAGTAACGTACCAAGTAACGGGTGACCCAGATAAAATCGAAGCGTTTATCGATTTGCTGAAACCATATGGCATCAAAGAATTAACACGAACTGGCGCAACCGGCTTTGCCCGAGATATGCAAAAGGTTCAAGCACCACAGTTGTCGATTTTAAAATAATAAAACACACACACACTTAGGGGGAAATTAAAATGACGAAAATGTATTATAACCAGGATATCAATGAAGGACTATTAGAAGGAAAAACTATCGCAATTATTGGATACGGTTCACAAGGGCACGCACACGCACGTAACTTGAAAGATTCAGGCTTTAACGTAGTAGTAGGTGTTCGTGCTGGAAAATCATTCGACCAAGCAAAATCGGATGGTCTTGAAGCACTTTCAGTAAAAGAAGCTTCTGAAAAAGCAGATTTGATCATGATCCTACTTCCGGATGAAAACCAAAAAGCAGTATACGAAGCAGAAATTGAACCAGCTCTTGCTAAAGGAAAATCTTTAGTATTCGCACACGGCTTCAACGTACACTTCGGTGAAATTAAACCACCTGCTGACGTAGATGTATTCTTAGTAGCTCCAAAAGGACCAGGACATCTTGTACGTAGAACATTCGAAGCTGGCGGCGGAGTTCCTGCACTATTCGCAGTATATCAAGACGTATCTGGCCAAGCTAAAGACGTTGCTCTTGCGTATGCAAAAGGTATCGGATCTGCTCGTGGCGGCGTTTTGGAAACAACTTTCGAAGAAGAGACAGTTACTGATCTATTCGGAGAGCAAGCTGTACTATGTGGAGGCTTAACTTCACTAGTTAAAGCTGGATTCGAAACTCTAGTAGAAGCTGGGTACCAGCCTGAACTAGCATATTTCGAAACATTGCACGAAACAAAACTAATCGTTGACTTAATGTATGAAGGCGGAATGGCTGGAATGCGTTACTCCATCTCTGACACTGCTGAGTGGGGCGACTTCGTTTCTGGACCACGCGTAGTCGATGCAGATACAAAAGCACGTATGAAAGATATTCTAACTGACATCCAATCAGGTAAATTCGCAAAAGAATGGATTGAAGAGAATGAAAACGGACGTCCTAATTTCAACGCAATCGAAGAAGCAGAAGCTAAGCACCAAATCGAAGAAGTAGGACAGAAGCTTCGTTCTATGATGCCATTCATCAACGAAGGAGCTAAATCAAAAGAGGAAGAAGTGGTAGCGAGTGAGAAAAATTGATCTTTTCGATACAACTCTTCGCGACGGTGAGCAATCTGCAGGTATTAATTTAAATACGGTAGAAAAACTAGAGATCGCTCGTCAGTTAGAAAAACTAGGGGTAGCAGTTATTGAAGCAGGATTTCCTGCTTCTTCCCCAGGTGATTTCGAAGCCGTTCAACGCATTGCCAATACAGTGAAAAATTCTACTGTTACGGGTCTTGCTAGAGCAATGAAAAATGACATTGATATAACATGGGAAGCGTTACGTGGCGGAGAACAACCGCATATCCATGTGTTTTTAGCTACATCACCCATTCATATGGAGTATAAGTTAAAGAAGTCTCCGGACGAAGTAGTGGATATTGCAGTAGATGCAGTCAAATACGCCAAACAGTATTTCCCTCTCGTTCAGTGGTCAGCAGAAGATGCTTTCCGTTCTGATAAGGAATACCTTGTACGTATTATTAATCAAGTAATTGCGGCAGGAGCTACGACTATTAATGTTCCGGATACTGTAGGCTATGCAACACCTGCAGAATATGGCGCTCTATTCAAGTATTTGAAAGAGAATGTAACAGGAATAGAGAACGTGAAGCTTTCAGCTCATTGTCATGATGACCTTGGGATGGCTGTTGCAAACTCCATTGCAGCAGTTGAGAATGGTGCGGACCAAGTAGAATGTACGATTAACGGTATTGGAGAGCGCGCAGGCAATGCAGCATTAGAAGAAATTGCTGTCGCCATGCACATCCGTAAAGACTTCTACAATATAGAAACTGGGATCAACTTAAAAGAAATCAAAAAAGCTAGTCAGCTTGTTAGCCGGTTGACAGGGGTAGTTATCCAGCCAAACAAAGCAGTCGTCGGAAAGAATGCATTCGCCCATGAATCTGGAATTCACCAGGATGGCATGCTGAAAAACCGTGAGACATACGAAATTATCACGCCAGAATTAATTGGTGAAACGGATATACCGTTAGCATTAGGTAAACACTCCGGACGTGCTGCGTTCAAAGATCGGGCAATGACTATGGGGTTTGAATTGACTGATCACCAATTAAATGAAGCATTTGATGACTTCAAAAAATTAGCAGACCGTAAAAAGGAAATCACAGAAGACGATTTGTTTGTTCTATTTACAGGACAACAATTGGCGGATACGGATACACCGATTTACGAATTGCATAATGTTCAAGTACAATACGGTACAAATAATATTCCGACAGCTACTGTGACAGCGACAGTGCCAAGCGGAGAAACAGTTACTGTGGCAACGACTGGTGCAGGTTCTGTTGAATCGATCTTCAACGCACTGGAATTGGCAATTAAAGGTGAAGTACTCATTCTCGATTATCGTGTAACATCGATCGGTAAAGGCCGCGATGCACTGGGAGAGGCAGTAGTCAACTTAAGACATAACGGACTCGAGCTTACGGGCCGAGACGTAGCGCAAGACGTGCTAGAAGCGTCTGCAAAAGCTTATTTGAATGCTATCAATCGTCAACTAGTTCGCGAACAATTGCGGAAAGAAGAGTTAATGAAATAGGCAACATATCAAAGGGATAGAGTATTCGATCGAGTGATACGAGATTGATCAAGGAGGAGAAGTTCTATGGAAAAGAAAGTAGCAGTATTACCCGGAGACGGCATAGGCCCCGAGGTAGTAGCAGAGGCAGTTAGAGTATTGGAAGTGATCGGCAGACGTTTTAACCATACATTCCATACAGAATATGGACTAATCGGTGGAGCGGCGATTGATGAAAAGAATAACCCACTTCCTAAAGAGACAATTGAGTTATGTGAGTCAAGCGACGCCATTCTTCTAGGAGCAGTGGGTGGCCCTAAATGGGATCAGAATCCATCTGAATTACGACCGGAAAAAGGGTTGCTTGCGATACGTAAACATTTTGATCTATTTGCAAACCTTCGTCCTGTTGCAGCTGTACCTTCTTTGATCCAAGCTTCTCCTTTAAAAGAAGAAATCGTCAAAGAGGTCGATATGATGATTGTTCGGGAATTAACTGGAGGTCTTTACTTCGGTAAACCGAGCCGTCACACAGATCAATCGGCTGTTGATACGCTTGTATATACACGTGAAGAAATCGAACGTATTGTCGACAAAGGTTTCGAGTTGGCTCGCCTACGTAAAGGCAAAGTAACTTCTGTGGACAAAGCGAATGTGCTCGAATCTAGTAAGCTTTGGAGAAAGATTGTAGATGAGAAAAAGTTGCAGTATCCAGATGTGGAAGTAGAGCATCAGCTAGTGGACTCCGCAGCGATGAAGTTAATTACAAACCCTGCATATTTTGATGTAATCGTTACTGAGAATATGTTTGGAGATATTTTGAGTGATGAAGCGTCTGTTATTACAGGATCACTTGGATTACTACCTTCAGCGAGTGTCCGTTCAGACGGTTTGGGTCTATATGAGCCAGTACATGGTTCGGCCCCAGATGTAGCAGGGCAAGGCGTAGCTAATCCAGCGGCAACTATTCTTTCTGTCGCTATGATGCTGAAGTATTCATTTGGATTAGAAACTGAAGCAACAGCAATTGAAAAAGCAGTCAATACAGTATTCGAAGAAGGTCACTTTACAGCAGATTTAGCTGGTAAGGATCAACGTTCATTAACGACTAAAGAATGGACAGATAAGATTGTAGATGAACTGGATCTTCAGTTCGTTTCCAACAGTATCATGTTCTCGTATATTTAAATAAATACCGCTGTCTATGTCTCGACATGCACATGAGGGCATACCGAAACTGGTGCGCCCTTTGTGTGTAGCTAGAGAAATGACTGACGAGTTGAATCTGATGCCACACATTCATATGGTAATGGCTTGGAAGGGGAAACAATTATGGCTAAAACAATTATTGAGAAAATATGGGATGAGCATATTGTGTACGAAGAAGAGGGAAAGCCGGATCTACTATATATTGATCTTCATTTGATTCATGAAGTGACATCACCACAGGCATTTGAAGGGTTGCGTCTCGCAAACCGTAAAGTGCGTCGACCGGATCTTTGTTTTGCTACTATGGATCACAACGTTCCGACTAAAAATTTACCGGTAATCAATGACCCAATTGCCAAGAAACAAATTACAACACTTGCAAAAAACTGTGAAGAGTTTGGCGTTCAATTGGCTGATATGGAACATCCGGATCAAGGAATTGTACATATTATCGGTCCTGAACTTGGATTGACACAGCCAGGAAAGACCATTGTTTGTGGTGACAGCCATACTTCAACACATGGTGCATTCGGAGCGATTGCATTCGGAATCGGCACAAGTGAAGTAGAGCATGTATTATCTACACAAACACTATGGCAAGGTAAACCGAAAACGATGGAGATCCGCGTGACAGGTAAAATCGGCTTTGGCGTAACAGCTAAAGATATTATACTTGCAATTATTTCAAAGTTTGGAATTGGTGTAGGTACTGGACATATAGTCGAGTACACAGGAGAAGCAATTCGTGGACTTACAATGGAAGAGCGTATGACAATATGTAATATGTCCATTGAAGCGGGAGCAAAAGCAGGTTTAATTGGTCCAGACGAAACAACAATCATTTATCTACGTGGTCGCCGTTATGCATCACAAGGCGAAGAATTTGAAGCGGCAGCAGAGCGTTGGCTCGCATTGAATACGGACGAAGGCGCAGTCTATGATCAAGTTCTCGAAATTCATGCAGACGAAATCGAACCATTTGTAACGTGGGGAACGAACCCATCTATGGGATCTGGGATTTCAGCTAACATTCCTACAACTGCAGACTATGTATCTGAAACAGACAAGTCCGCACTTCGTTCCGCGATGGAGTACATGGGACTTGAAGAAGGAATGGCGTTAACGGATATTGAAATTCAACACGCATTTATTGGTTCATGTACAAATGCGCGTCTTAGCGATTTGGAAGCAGCGGCGAATGTGGTAAAAGGTAAACACGTTCATCCGACTGTAACTGCAATTGTCGTACCAGGTTCACGCACTGTGAAAAAGCAGGCGGAAGATATCGGTCTCGATAAAATCTTCACGGATGCAGGTTTTGAGTGGAGAGAATCAGGATGTAGTATGTGTTTAGCTATGAATGATGATGTAGTACCAGCCGGCGAGCGCTGTGCTTCTACATCCAACCGCAACTTTGAAGGACGCCAAGGTGCAGGCTCACGCACACATCTAGTCAGCCCATCCATGGCTGCAGCGGCTGCTCTACACGGACATTTCGTAGATGTTCGTAAAATTGAAGCAGCAGTGCAAATTTGAGGAGGGTATTCAGATGGAACCTATTAATAAAATAGAGAGTGTACTCACTCCATTAGATAAAAATAACGTTGATACAGATCAGATCATTTCCAAGGAATTCTTAAAACGCATTGAGCGTACTGGCTTCGGACAATATTTATTCTATCACTGGCGTTTTAATGCAGATGGCACAAAAAATGAAGAGTTCGTGTTGAATGATCTTCGATATGATGGTTCAACTATCCTCGTTGCACATGAGAACTTCGGTTGTGGGTCATCCCGTGAACACGCACCTTGGGCAATTTTGGATTACGGCTTCCGTGTAGTCATTGCTCCAAGCTTTGCAGATATCTTCTACAGTAACTGCTTCAAAAATGGAATATTACCGATTACGTTATCTGTTGCAGAAATTGATGAATTTTTACACAAAGGGAAAGAAGCCCCGTATACATTAACAGTTAGTCTTGAAGACCAGACTGTAGCGGGCGAAGATGGTTCGGTGTATAGCTTCAATATCGATCCATATTCTAAAAAGATGTTGTTAAACGGTTGGGATGAGATTTCGCTAACTTTCCAATATGAAGACAAGATTACAGAATACGAACAGAAGCATGCATGATTCAAAACAGTTCATCGCTTACTTAGCATGAACTGTTTTTTACGTATTCGGGTACCTGTTGAAAAAGTAAAAATAAGTTGTGAAACTTTGAAACTAATTCTGTCTTTTTGCGTCTGTACGGTGCGGTTTCGGAAAATAGAAAAGTGGCCTTAGTAAGTATCGCAGCTAGATGGTATGGAATCTTCTTCCTCTACGATGATAGTCCAATTGAAATGTTTGGTATGCTATAATTGTCGAAGGAAACTACATACTAATACCAAGAAATTTAAAGACTGGGGTTGATTTTAAAGATGTTCAGCGCATCAAAGAAAAGTACATTCGCAATTTTAAATTCATTTCTAATCGCGACGTTAGTATGCTTCATTGCACTACCAATCAATGCGCAAGCAGAAACGGTAAACCAGCGTTTCTCCGATGTAAGCAATGAATATTGGGCAAAGGATGAAGTAACACAACTCGTAGAAGAAGGAATCATTAACGGGTATCAAGATTTACAATACCGTCCCGGAATTAGCATCAAACGTGGGCAAGCTGCAAACTTGCTGACTGCTGCATTGAAATTGCCTGAAGCTCCCTATCAGCCGATATTTAAAGATGTCAGCTCAAAATCTTCCTACTTACGCGGTGCCATGTCTACTTATCAAGAAGGCATATTTAGAGGGAAGCCCGATGGCAACTTCGGTGTTAGTGATGAATTAACACGTGAACAAATGGCAAGTGTGTTAGTTAATGCATTTAAATTAAAAGACACAGGAGAAAAAGTACACTTTACGGATGAGAAAAGTATTAGTGAATCTCACAGATATGGCGTAAAAGTACTGATGCAGCACGGTATTACAACAGGTAAAGAGGATGGATCTTTTGCGCCGAAACTTTCCGTAAACCGTGGTTCATTCGCTGTATTCCTACATAGAGCAATGATTCAAGCAGGACTGCTCGAAAAAAAACAACCGATTGTTTTTAATAAAACACAAACTATGGGGAAATTTGAACCCATTCGTTTTAATCAATATCTTACGGAAGTGCCCTTAACACAAGAGGGACAGACGTACTTACGTTCAAACCATTACATGTCTTTATCCGCTAAACGGGTAAAAGCACATGGACATGCAACAGATCATATTTATGTCTATGGCGTTAGTGAAAGAAAAAGCACGAGAGTCACTGTAACGAAACGAGAATTGCCAAACGGTGATTACTTTACATTCGTTGAGTTAAGAAACCCGGACCGTCTGCCGATCCGTGTCGACTTGGTACGTATCGATGGCGATATCCAAACGAATACAATAGAACGATTTGACAAATTCCCAATGAAAAAAGATGTGGATGATACATTCGGATTCGATATTGCTACTTCGCCAGTTGGTGTTCTTGAAACAATTTCACAACAAGGTACTGGACAGCAAATGATTTCGAAAACATATCGTTCACGTGAACTGGAGTTAAAGTATCGTAATGGTGCAGTCAGCCGGACACGAGAACTTCAGGACGAGAAAGAAACTTACAGCAATATTTTAATGGGCAATAATCGTGTGTCAGTGTATGAATTAAACTCTAGAGGATACGATGTGGTGGATCAATGGTATCTTTCATCCAATAAAAAACTATTCTCGTCAAAGGAAAGATTGGATTCATGGCTTCGTGAATCTATTACCAACTATAAAAAGCGCAACAAATGGTATACAGCTGAAGGCCCATACAATAAGATGGCAACAACTATCGAACCAATGCCTGCTTCAGGGCGAGGATATGGTCGGAATTTACTTCTAGTAAAAGAAGATCGTGTCATGTTGTTATACAATCAAACGAAAGAACGCTATTATGAAGATATTTTGCATAACTCCTTTACGAACTTAGCTGTCTTCAGAGGAAGTAAGCCATATTGGGAAACTGAAGTGACGAGTACGTATTTGACAAATTTATATAACTTCACAGCACCTTTCGTCGATACGCGTTTCAATGAACAGATTGCCTTATTCCTTTATAATGGAGGAAAAGCATTCAATCATACAGACTACAACGAAGGTTTGCGAAACTATGCGAACCTACTTGTACAGCAACATAGAAAAGGGAATGTAAACTTCCTGTCTCCAACTGCATATTATATCCCGGATTACTTCCCAGCAAAATCACAGGTGAAGACCCATACGTCAATGAACCATTTACTTGGCGGCATGAATATACTCTTGCTCGCGTTCCAGGAGTTCAATGATCCGGTCTATTTGGAAAATGCCAGTGCCATTGAAAAAGCGATACGATTTGAAGAAAAGAACTGGACCCGTTCTAATGGGGACATTTGGTACAAACGTGCACCAAATGGTCAGTTTTCAGGAACAGATTATGTTCATCTGACATTGGAAGACTTGATTCACTCTTATGAAAAATGGTCGCAAATCGATCAATCGAAAGCCAAAGTATTTGAGCGGATGATTAAGTCGAAAGCTGGTTATTTGAACAGTACGAAAAAAGGTTATACGACTAAGATCAAAGAAGGTCTAAAACGCATCAACATGTCTAACTTATTGCCAGCAGGTAAAGAGTATACGGACGCGTTATAATAATGAAGACACCATCTCCGTTCGTTTAGGAGATGGTGTTTTTTTGTTGTTTTGCGGAGTAATTATGGGAGATGAAAATGTTGTGTGACGTTTCAGGTTATCCTTCTGAAGAGTAATAGAGCGGTTACTAACGGGCATAGAGCGCTTGCCGAGATTCATAGAGCGATTAATTAGTTAGATAGAGCGCTTTCGAGGGACCATAGAGCACTTCTCAAGGTTTATGAGCGGATATCGTGGAACTATGAGCGTTTCCTCTTAAGGAAATGACAGTAAGCGACTGCCGATCAATCAATATTGATTACTCTTCACACTAAAAACCACCAACTCCAAAGCTTCCGGAGATGGTGGTTTCATTGTGTATTTAATTAACGAGCGTCACTAGATCGGAACGGATCCAGCCGTATGGTTCGTTGATTTGTTGCGTTCCTGGATTACTATCCATGCGCACCTTGTACCAAATGAAGCCATCCGCGCCTGTCGTACGATCTGTAACAATCAACGGATAACCGAATGCTGCCAGATTGCCTGGATGCTTAGGCTTGTACGAGAATAGAATATTATTTCTATTCACCGCTTCAGGGCTTGTCCGGATATTAACCGCAGTATTGCCAGTGTATGAAATCACAGCTAATTGCGCTTGGTTTGCATCTTTATTCCCGAGGAACTGATCGATCCGCCACATATGGCCGGCAATCTTGCTTCCCCAGAAAGGATCGGATGCATACTTCATATTGAAACCGACTGCTTTATTACCCGGAGCTGCGCC
This sequence comes from Sporosarcina sp. P20a, assembly GCF_002743175.1. NCBI lineage: Bacteria > Bacillati > Bacillota > Bacilli > Caryophanales > Caryophanaceae > Sporosarcina > Sporosarcina sp. P20a. The sequence goes on along the minus strand of NZ_PDYT01000008.1, from coordinate 26,474 downwards.
ATTGGCATAAGCGCCGAGTGGATTCGCATAGTTTAAGTTGATGTAGCGAGTGATGAATGCATCGACACTTCTCGTAGGGTTACCGTAGACTTCACCTTTATCCGGTGAAGAGTCGAATACGCGGATGCCGAAAATATTATTTTTCTGCTGAGCATTGCCACTCATGCCGTAATCACTCTCATGTATAGCGGTTGCTAAGATGAACATCGCATTCACATTATGCTGTTTCTCCATTTGTTTCACATACGTACCCAGTCCAATTAATTTAGACTTGGATGTAGCGTTTTTATAGCGTGCAATACCTGTCTTCTGTCTTGCTTGTAATGCATTAGAAATAAAACGATCCAGTTCCTGTCCTGTGTAAGTGGAAGGCTGGCGCACCGATTGGAATTGGAAATACGGATAATAGGTAATCGTTGCTGAACCGTTCATTTCTTTAAAATGAACTCCATCGTTACTCGTATAGCTCTGTCCTTTTTTCATTGCAGAAGAAGCAGGGCCTACTGTATACTCTGCGTAACTACCTTTATATTGTTTCGTTTTGGCATCGTAAGTACGATAATAGGGTTGGTGAATTAGTAAGCCATCACTTGTTACTTTATATTGGCTTGCACCTTTAGATAACAGTGAAGGGACTAGATCGATTTCCGCGTGTTTCGCATAATAGGTATAGCCACCTACGTCTACGACAACGCGTTCAGGGCTACTGCCTATATAGTCTAGTTCATAACCTTTTTGCACATATGTCACTTCGTTTTTTAATGCAGGATCACTATATAATGACGTATATTGCTTAGGGTTTTCTGAAGCAAACGCCTGACCTGACTTCATTTTGATAATTTTATTATTAACGGAAATGGTCTGAACGATGGAAGAAGCATTATATGCAGCCAATGCGTCTTCAAACGTGATGTATGATTCATCTGTTACATTCAGCTGACTGTTGGAAATCGAGCTAACTTTATGCACTTTAGGATTCTCCGTACCGCCAACATTCGTAGGAGGACGGGTACTACCTTTTCCATCAGCCACTGCGAACATACGGAATAAAAATGCAGAAGCATGAGCAATCGTTGCGTTACTTGTCGGTTTGAAATACCCTTGATCGCCTCGTATGATATTCAATGAAGAAGCCGCAGAAACAGCCGGTACGAAGTTCGACGAGATTTTCTTGCTATCTTTAAATTGAACGGTAGTTGAATTGACAGGGATATTAAGGAAGCGGAATGCTTTAAATATCATGCCTGCCATTTGCTGTCGGGTAATCTGCTGATTCGCTTTAAATGTACCATCGGGATATCCTGCTAAAATTCCAGCGCCTGCAGCGTTTTGAATTTCAATTGTGCGGGAATGGTTTGCTGTTAAATCTTTAAAGGTATATCTTGTCGAAGCAGGTAATTCGAGTGAACGTGCCAAATAAGAAGCAAATTCTCCTCGTGTCACCGCACGATTCGGATAGACATTCCCTTTGGCATCCTTTTGAATTACTCCTTTATCTACCCAAAATGTCAGCTCTTGCTGCATTTGATGACCAGTGAAATCATTTGCACTCGCCACCGGTGTGAAGATAGGAGAAGCAACTAAAAGTAAAAGTGTCAGTAATGTAATCAAACGTTTCAAATCAAAACCTCCTATATAAATCTCCTACTATTGTAGCAGAAAGGACTAGTATTGGTAAGCGCTTTTTGGTATATTAATAGACCCTTATTATAATAAACTCCTATATGGTAGTGGGTGTATATAGATCAATAGGGTGAAAGTGCATACTAATTATGTGAATTACTCATTCGCGTTGAAATACCAAATATAGCAATAAACGACAATCTACAATTATTCGAAAAGATGCAACGAATGCTTTCACTATTCCGTCCTAGATAGTGATATAATGCAACAAGGAACTAGCAAGCGTAGAAAGGGTTTTATAGACTAATGAATATATGGAAACAGCGAGTAGAAAAACAATCTACAAGTACAATACTGATTGCAGTAGCTGTGATGCTCATTGCATTATTGTTACCATCAAAAATAGCGTTACTCGGAACGGCCTTATTTTTTGTCCTATTTTCTATTATTAAACCACAGCAAAGTATTCTATTTCTGGTCATCTACGTCAACATCCGACCATTTTTGCTGGAAGTGAATAGTGGACTGAAGTTGATAGGAGACTTAATTATTTTTGTCGTATTTGCGTGGACTTTGTTCCATTACCGGCATAATATCCGTTCACTATTTACATTCAAATGGTTTGAGTGGTCCTACTTCGCCTTTATTTTATTTGGCTCAATCGTAGGATTCCTAAACGACGTGACACCAACATCTATCATTTTCCAAGTTCGAACATTTTTGATTATGTATTTGCTATACTACATCATTTCAAGAATGACGTTGACGAACAAATGGTTGCAACAACTTGCCTGGACGACGGTTTGGTTGAACATTGTGATGTCGCTTCATGGCTTAGTAGAAAAACTGTCATTGCGTCAGTTACTGCTACCTGAAGAATGGAAGTATAAAGTTTTATCTGCAACAAACGCTGTGCGTATTTACGGACTTACCGGTAATCCGAACTCTTTGGCATTATCTCTGTTTTTCGGGATTATCGGGATCGTTTATTTGCAACATATCTACCAGCAAAATAAATACAAATGGACATTCCGTGTTTTGCTTGTATTGTTCTTCGGTATTCTAGTTCTTACTTATTCAAGAGGAACTTGGATTTCAGCAGTAGTGTTCGGTATAGTCTTCATTCTCATGACAAGAAAATGGTATCTCTTGAAGCGATTGGTGATTGCAGGTGTTGCATCAATTATCCTGATATATTATCCAGTTAACCTAGCTGTACAATATATACAAACGTTGGGTGTAGAAATAGAAGTGAAGCCTGACGGAGCTGGAAGTATCGGAGGCCGCTTCGGCGAAACGTTTGATGAGAAGAACTTAGCCCTCATGACAGAAAGCGGACGATTCTTCTATATAAGTAAAGGGTTTGAGATCTTCAGCGATCATCCTATAACGGGTACCGGATTCGGTTCATTCGGTGGTTCGGCCACTTTGTCTTACGGTTCACCGATTTATGATCACTATGGCATCAGTTCGGATATCTATGGAGGGAAGTATTTTTATTCAGACAATCAATATATTCAAGTCATTGCAGAAACCGGTGTAATCGGCGTATTGATTTTTGCGCTCTTCTTGCTTAGTATGCTGTGGTACTTCTGGAAATCACGACACACGAATTTCGGTGTGTTTATGATTGCGCTATGGTTTTCAACAGGCGTTTCCGGAATGTACTATAATATTTGGGAACTGAAGATGTATACTTTATTCTACTTTATCTTGCTTGGCGCATTTGTTGCGTTTAGCAAGCAGCGCGACTCATTGAAACTTACGAATGGTTAATCCATTCGTAGGTTTTTTATTTGGTTTGTTCGCGCATAGTTTTATGTAGGTGATCATAGTAAGGGGATAACCGCTCATTGTTCTTGTGCGACCGCTCTATGCTGTATGGGATTCGCTCTATGTCGGCCGCTATCCGCTCAAAGCTGCCCCGCAACCGCTCACTGCCGGCCGTTATCCGCTCAAAGCGACACGATAACCGCAGAAGGCCGACCGCTATCCGCTCATAGCTACGCCGAAACCGCTCAATGTGGGCCGCTATCCGCTCATAGTTGCTCCGCAACCGCCCAAAGCCAGCCGTTATCCGCTCAAAGTGACACGGCAACCACTCAATGTCGGCCTCTATCCGCTCATAACTACCCCGCAATCCGCTCAAAAACGTCATAAACCCAATCCAATCTATCAAGAAAACCCAAAATCACTCTCAAATTCCATAATTCCTCATTTCTTTTACTTTTTCGTTCAAACGGTACATGAAAACATAGGCCTAATTTGATAGACTATAGATTGATAAGAGTAGGAAAGGTGGAGTTGTGTTATCGTACAAAATACTTTGCTGTCTCGCACGAAGCGGAAAGTAGTCGTTACCGCTATGTCAGCAGCTATGCTAATTTCATTGCCATTTTCAGCGGCAGCAAGCACGAAAGTTGTTTCTAGTTACCCCGTGTCTTCAGGTGTTACCTATTCTCACTATACATATTCAGCAAGTAGTCACATCAATCACATAGGCGTTGATCTGAGTGACCCGTTCACGAAACTGAAAATGGGTCTTCCCGCACCTATATCAAAAACAGCGCCTACATTGACTTTGGCAAACCGAGATTCTAAAGAAGGCCATCGCGTTGTAGGTGCAGTAAACACTTCGTTCTTCGATATGAAGACAGGTATGCCGATGTATTTGTTGTCCGAAGGCAATGAAATCGTTAATGGCGGCGTCATCTCGAGTGCGAGCTCATATTATGTCAGCCATCCGATTGCGTTTGGTGTAACGAGTAACGGTCTTTCAGAAATTGATTATTTTAATCTAGGAATTGAAGTCGGAGTCAATGGCAACGCCTTTCAAATGACGGGTCTGAACCGTGAGCGTCAGGCAGATGAAACGATCGTCTTCACCCCGCAGCATGTGAAAAACACGACCGGTTCCAATGAATACGGTATTGAATTAGTTGTTGAAACGAGTGCGCCGATCACATCGACACATTACGGACAGAAACTTCAAGGTAAAGTGGTTAACGTACGTGGTTATGGAGATAAAAAACCAGTAACTATACCGAAAAATGGTTTTGTCGTATCCATCCATGGAAAAAAAGGATTGGATCGCTTTAAATCCGTCGCTGTTGGAGATCCGCTTTCATTGAATCTATCGATCGATGATAAATGGAAAGACTCTGAATTCATGATGGCGAGTGGCCCGATGCTTGTTAAAGACGGACAACGTCATATCACTATGGATACGAATAACTGGCGTGCCACAGCAAAGACGGCAAGAACGGCTATTGCGATTAGCAAAGATAAAAAACAAGTGCATATGGTGACGGTTGATTCAAGAGCTGGATACAGTAACGGCATGACATTGACTCAATTTGCAAATTATCTTGTATCTCAAGGATATGACCGCGCGTTGAACTTCGACGGTGGCGGTTCCACTACGATGGGAATTCGTAACTACGGTAGTAACCAAGTAGTCTTGGCTAATCGTACATCCAATTCTACACAACGAAATATCTCAGCTATTCTCGAAGCGGTAAGTACTGCACCAACAGGACAACCAGCATACGTAAGTGCTTCCCGGTCACAAATGGGGGAGATGTTAGTCGGTGCAACTGCTGATTTGAAAATCAATCATGTATTGGATGCGCATTATAATCCCATTGTGCCGAATGCATCCCAAGTGAAGACGACATCTGCAAAAGGAACGGTTGAAGGAACAGGTCTGACATATAAAGCAGTTCAGGCAGGAGAAGATCGTATCAGCGTCAACTATGGATTAGCTGAACAATCTTTCCCAGTCACTGTCATTGACCAGCCTGCAAGACTCGATGTGAAATCTTCTGCATCAAGCGTCAAGCCAGGGGAGAAAATCACATTTACTGCGACTCCGGCGGATGCTTCTGGAAAACCGATCATCTATCAACCGCACCAATTAGTATGGAGCGTTACAAATGATCTGGGTTCCATCACTTCTTCTGGAACATTTACGGCAACGAAAGCAGGAAAAGGCCAAGTACAGGCGACTCTAGGTAAGAAAGTGATCTCTGTATCGGTTGAAGTGAAGTCAACTGAAGCTCCGCCTAAACCAGTGGAGCCAGGTCCTGTGCCGCCTATTGTAGATAATCCAAGTAATGAATTGTTCAAAGATGTACCGTTGTCTTATGCTTACGCGACAGAAATCTATTTCTTACGTGATCGCGGTATCATTAATGGAGACACGGACGGAACATTCAATCCTGGTAATACGTTATCAAGAGAGCACGCGGCATTAATTTTAAGTCGAGCTTTCAATCTACCACCAGCAGAGGAAGCGCGAAGAGAGTTCAGTGATGTACCAAAGACCCATCGCTATTACAATGAAATCAGTGCAATCGCCAATGCTAATATCGTAGGCGGCCATTCTGACGGGACATTTGATCCAACAGGACAATTGACTCGTTCGCAGATGGCGATGATTTTAGTCAAAGCCTATAGTTTAGAAGGAGAGTCTACGAAGAAATTCATAGACGTCTCACCGCAACATGGTGCGTACAAGCAGATTCATATTTTGGCGAACCACGGAATTACGACTGGGAATGAAAAAGGCGAATTCATGCCAGGTAAACCGGTCAATCGTGCTCAATTCAGTGCATTCCTATATAGAAGTATAGCGAAGTAATTATAGAAGCTTTCCAATCCCTGGTATGTCCTTGGATTGGAAGGCTTCTCTGTCTTTTGAATACACTATAAAAGGTCACTCTGCTATACTTATAGCAAATGAACTGTAGAGGATGGTATAAATTGAAAATAGGAATAGTAGGGAACTATGGAAATGACAATAACGGCGATGAAGCCATTTTATTGAGTCTCATTTCACAAGTTACATCGACCTTCAATGTCCCAAGCGACGTCATTACGGTATTCAGCAATAACCCGAAGCAAACTGCGAAACGCTATCAAGTGATGAGTGCACCTTTATATTATAAAAAGGGAAACGCAGTGAAAACGTTCGGTGCCACGTATCTTCAAAACAAAAAAATCGTTAAAACATTCGACTTGCTCATTATAGGCGGTGGCGGAATTTTAATGGATCTTTATAAACGCGAAGCACCATTATATGGATCGTACGCTATGATGGCTAAAAATTCTGGTGTTCCGTATGTCATTTACGGTTGTGGAGCAGGTCCGCTCAGTAGTGAATTAGGTAAATGGTTCATTCGTTACATGGGCAAACATGCTGAAAGTATTTCAGTGAGAGATCCTGAATCAGCTGATTTATTGAAGGCAGTAGGTGTACAAAAACCTGTAGAAGTGATAGGGGATCCAGCATTTTCATTAAAACGTGAGCGCAAAGCGACAGCTGATCGTCCGTTGAAAATCGGTATAACAGCTGTACCTTATTATCATGCGGGGTACTGGCCGGAGAGTAAGGAAGATATCTATCAACAGTATATAGAAGGAATGGCGAGAAATTTGGACGAACTGGCGGCTAAACAGCCTGTCGAAATCACATTCTTCGCTACCAAGTTTCCTCAAGATGCCGACGTTACGAAAGATATTCAATCCTTAATGAAGGAAGCCCAAAAAACTACGGTTATCGATCGTAATCTATTACCAGTTGACTTACTGCAAATTTCTGCTGAACAAGATATAGTAATTGGCACAAGACTACACTCATTAATTCTAGCTACATGTACGGCAACACCTGTCATAGCCGTTTGTTACCATCACAAAGTGACAGATTTCATGAAACTTGCTGACCTATCAGAAGTGGCGATTCCAATCGGTGAAATGCATAAAGCAGACGACCACTTCTCCAAAGCCTTTGATTCACTGGCGGTAGATTGGAAAGAGACGTGTGCTAAAACTGAAAAACTTTCCGCTTCATTATATGAAGAAGCAATGAAAGGGACAAAACAATTTACAGACGCAATTAAAAAGAACAAATAAAAAGGCATATGAAATGAATCATATGCCCCTGCTGAAGACCCATCCTAAATAAATTGGAACGGTCTTCAGTCTTTTTTATATTAAAATCCTAAAAGCGCTCGCACTTCATTTAAATACGTCTGACTTACTGGTAGCTCCGTACCGTCAATCAGCTTAATCACAAGATTCGAAGAGAAATCCCGCGAAATCTTTTCAATACAATCCATATTAATAATGTACGAACGATGAATCCGTAAGAAATTCCTCGGCAAACGAAGGTGTAAATCTTTCAGCGTGAAACTAATATTATAATTATCGCTCGCTGTGTAAAACCACGTCTTTTTATGTAAACTTTCTACATAACTGACTTGATCCAATGGAATAGGGAACCACTCATCATCTTTCTTCCCTGTTAGAAACTGCAACTGATCTTTCTTGAGTACATGGAAGTTAGGGGGAAGGATAATGATTAACGCACCATTTTCACCTTGAACATCAATAGGATAGCCAATACCGAAGTACGATGTACCATAAAGAGAGTTATCCATGACGACTTCCACTTTCCGCTGATCTTTGATCGTAACTTCAGCAATACTGCCCGTCTGGATATGTTGACCTTCCCGCAAATGAATATCATGCATGCCTGGAACGTAATAAATATAGTGATCAGAAACGGCAATAGCTATAGAAGCGTCTTTTGGAACCCAGTCTTCCAATACAGAAGCGTATTGATTCAGAATTTTCTTTGGGATATCGATATTTTCCATAATCTTCATAAAATCCCCTTTTTATATAGTTATATTCCAATGTATGCCCTTTCATCCATTCTACCATTCTTTCATCCGCTAAAAAAGCCTTTTTGTCGAAATGGACTGACAATTCTGATTGACTGTTATATAGTAATAACTAACGAAGGAAGCTGTTATGAAACAGATTATAACAGTTACCAGTCGAAAAACCTGGAAGGTGTGAAGTTATAATGTCAACTAGACAAGAACAAATTGCACAATTAGAGAAAAGCTGGGCCGAGGATAGCCGTTGGAAAGGAATCAAACGTAACTACTCTGCTGAGGATGTAGTTAAACTAAGAGGTTCACTTCTAATTCAAAATACACTAGCTGAAAAGGGTGCTGCTCGCCTTTGGGAATCTCTTCATGAAGAAGATTTCATTAATGCACTAGGTGCACTAACGGGTAACCAAGCAGTTCAACAAGTTAAAGCTGGTCTACAAGCTATTTATCTAAGCGGATGGCAAGTTGCTGCTGATGCAAACCTTGCGGGACAAATGTATCCTGACCAAAGTTTATATCCAGCAAACTCTGTACCTGCAGTTGTTAAGCGCATCAACCAAGCACTTCAACGTGCTGACCAGATCGACCATGCAGAAGGCCGTGAAGACGGATTTAACTGGTTCGCTCCAATCGTTGCTGACATGGAAGCTGGTTTCGGTGGTCCATTGAACGTATTCGAACTAATGAAGGGCATGATCGAAGCTGGAGCTGCTGGTGTTCACTTGGAAGACCAATTAGCATCAGAAAAGAAATGTGGACACTTGGGTGGTAAAGTACTTCTTCCAACTCAAAACGCAGTTCGTAACCTGACAGCTGCACGTCTAGCTGCTGACGTACTAGGTGTTGATACAGTAATCATCGCTCGTACTGATGCTGACGCTGCTGACATGGTAACTAGCGACATCGACCCAATCGATGCTCCATTCATCACAGGAGAGCGCACGAACGAAGGATTCTTCAAAACTACACCAGGTATCAAACAAGCAATCGCACGTGGACTTGCTTATGCTGAATACGCTGACCTAGTATGGTGTGAAACTTCTCACCCATCACTTGAAGAAGCTCAAGAATTCGCTGATGCAATTCACGCGAAATTCCCTGAGAAAATGCTTGCATATAACTGTTCACCATCATTCAACTGGAAAGCGAATCTTGATCAAGAAACAATCGCGAAGTACCAGGTTGAACTTGGTAAGATGGGGTACAAGTTCCAGTTCGTAACACTTGCTGGTTTCCACTCATTAAACCACAGCATGTTCGAATTGGCACACGGTTACAAAACTCGCGGAATGGCTGCTTACTCAGAGCTTCAGCAAGCTGAGTTTGAAAACGAATCAAAAGGATATACTGCTACTCGTCACCAACGTGAAGTTGGAACAGGTTACTTTGACGAAGTTACACAAGTTATCTCTGAAGGACAATCTTCAACAACTGCTATGTCTGGTTCAACTGAAACAGCACAGTTCTAATAGCAACATGGCTTTACCGAGTGTGACTTTTGGGAGAAAGTCTCGTTCGCTTCAACAAAAGGGGTATTCATATGATAACGAGGTCACAACATCTTTAACTAGATGAAGTGAATTGTGGAGGGAATTGGATAATTACATCCAATTCTCTCCTTTTCTTTTATTTGAAATAGTTAGATAGTTTGTATAGTATATGAGATATGTACTTCATTATGAGGAGGAATTAAATGATGAGAAATAAAGAAATGCTGTTAATCCCTGGACCCACACCAGTAGTGGATTCTATATATGATGCAATGGCGAGCGAGACATGGTCACATACGGATCCACGTTTTGTGAAAATCTATAAACATACTATTGATCAGACAAAAGAGATCTTTAATACAGATGGTGAGGTATTTGTAGTCGCTGGTTCGGGAACGATCGGAATGGAAATGGCGATTGTCAATACGATTGCAGAAGGAGAAAAACTTCTCGTCGTCAGCCAAGGCTACTTTGGAGACCGCTTTATTAAATTAGGACAAGCATTCGGTATTCAAGTAGATGTATTGCAATCCGAATGGGGGCAGCAAGTATCTCCTGAAGAAATCGATGAGAAATTGTCTGAAGGTAATTATAAAGCAGTTACTGTGACACACGCAGATACGTCAACAGGTGTACGAATTGATTTGGAAGCAGTTGTGCCCGTAATTAAGAAGCACGGTGCTCTTGTTATCGTAGACGGCGTTTGTGCAACAACTGCAATGGATGAGGATATGAGTAAAGAATACGGCGGAGTAGGCAACACAGTCGATATCGTTTTGACTGGCTCACAAAAAGCCATTGGTGTTCCACCAGGTATTGCGCTTGTAGCATTCAATCAGAAAGCTTTGGATGCACGTGCCGCTATGGAACGTGTGCAAGCTTACTATTGTGATATTTATAATTGGATTCCGGTCATGCATGATCCTTCAAAATACTTCGCAACGCCTGCAGTAAACTTAGTGTATGCGCTAGAAGAAGGGCTACGTATCGTATTGGAAGAAGGATTAGACGCACGTATTCGACGCCATCAAGCATTCGGTCGCGCTGTCCGTCAGAGTTTAGCAGTCTATGGTATGAAGGCAATTGCTTCAGAAGAAGTGGCGGCACCGACGTTGAGCTGCATTTTGTATCCTGAAGGGATTGATGACGGGAAGTTCCGTGTGGCTATGGCGGACAAGGGGACGGTTCTATCGGGCTCGCTCGCTCATTTAGCGGGAAAGGCGTTCCGTATCGGGCATATGGGGAATACAACAGCCGATATGTTGGAGAAGGCGGTTATGCAGATTGGTGAAACGTTGAATGAGATGGGTCATGAGGTAGATATTTCTAAGGCGCAAAATGTTTTTGCGAAAGAGGTTAATCAGCTGACTGTATAGTGTGTGGATCCGTTATGAGGAGTTTACTTCTTGTAACGGTCTTTTTTGTTTGTTTTTTATTTTGATTTCGTGAGTAAGTGGGGGAGCAGGGGAGTTTATGGATTATGTTTCTGTTGATGGTGCGTAAGAAGCAGCGCTGGGTTGTGGTTCTTGCAGGTGTATTTTCTTTTCCTTGTTTGATCAGGAGGTTGTGGTTTAGCTGCCTATGTAAGTGGCAAGTGCATTGTCGCCACTTCGGCGCTGGTGGATGGCTTTCGCGAGGAGCCAGAGACAGGATAGTTCGCCTGTCTTTGTCTCATCGCTACGCCTACCACAGCAGTCGCCTTCGTTGGATTGGCTGTAGGGCAGCTCGGGTTGTTGTTTTTAGTCGTGGAAGTGCTGGCTTATTACGTTTCTTTCAAACGTAAGTAATAAGCTGCATGGGGTTGTGGTTCTAGCACGTTCATTTTCTTTTTCCTGTTTGATCAGTAGTTTGTGGTTTAGCTGTCTATGTAAGTGGCGAGTCCATTGTCCCCACTTCGGCGCTGGTGGATGGCTTTCGCGAGGAGCCAGAGACAGGATAGTTCGCCTGTCTTTGTCTCCTCGCTACGCCTACCACAGCAGTCGCCTTCGTTAGATTGGGTGTACGGCAGTTCTTACACTTCTTTTGCTAGAAATACATACTAGATATCACGATGTCACTGATCTTCTTCCTATAAGAACCACAACTAGAATAAATACCACTTAGTAGCGCAGGCACAACTGCGGGGTAGGCCGTGGCCGGGAGACAACTGGCAGCACCACCGCCAGCTGGCTCCTGGCTGTAGGCAATCCCCCACGTGCCTGCGCGGGTCCAGAAAGCAGACACTCACTAACTTCCGTCCCCAATAACCAATCGAGCAACGACCCCAACAAAAGTGCCAAAGACCCGCAGCCGCCTAGTCTTTCCGCTAACCGCGTTTGCAGGTTGGGTATGGCACACAATTTATCATTTTTAGAACCACAACCTAAATAAATATCACTCAGCAGCGCAGGCACAACTGCGGGGTAGGCCGTGGCCATGAGACAACTGGCAGCACTACCGCCAGCTGGCTTCTGGCTGTAGGCAATCCCCCAAGTGCTTGCGCGGGTCCAGAAAGCATACATTCGATGACTTCAGTATCAAACAACCAATCGAGCAACGACCCCAACAAGAGTGACAAAGACCGGCAGCCGCATAGTCTCTCCTCCAAATGCGTTTCTTAGTCGGGTACTATACACGATCTCTCAGTTTACTAGCTCACTGAAAAACACAACCAAAAAAATGACCACACAGCTGCATTCATTCCATAAAAAAGCCTCCTAGAACATGTCTAGGAGGGAGAACATTATTGCTTGCTGTAATACTGGTATAAACCTGTGTAGATTGCATCAGCATAAATATTCAAATACTGCTCGCTTGTTAGCTTGGCATAATCTTGAGAGTTTGTAATGAAGCCTAACTCCACAAGAACAGCTGCTACGTTATTATTCTTGATTACATAAAAGCCTTTATTCTTCACGCCGCGATCAGACATATTGGCTTTTTGCACAATATTACGCTGAATGAAAGAAGCTAAATCACGGCTTTCTGTTGCGTTTATGTTAGAAGAAGAATCATAGAAAACTTCTGTGCCTTTTGCAGCAAAACCTGCAGAGTTCACGTGAATGGCAACGAATGTTTCTGCGAAGTTTTTCTTAGCGAAATCTGTACGTGCTTGTAGTGAATAATACGTATCGTTAGAACGCGTCATAAGAACTTTAGCGCCAGCATTTTTTAACTTCGCTTCTACTTTCTTTGATACATTCAATGTGATGGCTTTTTCTGTTTGACCACTCTTGCTTGTGCCTGGGTCATGTCCACCGTGTCCAGCATCGACCACAATGATACGGTCCTTTAATGGATTACCTGTTTGATTCAATAACTTCAAATACGTCTTGTGCACATAACCTGTTGTACTGCCCGTACGAACCTTTGCCCAGTAACCAGACATGGACAGGACTTCTACTTTCTGACCGGCTTGTAGCTTACCGACAGTTGGGGCACTGGAGTTACCTGCAGAACGCATGTTTAAATTATTTACCGTTACTTTACCCATTGTTTTGGCAACAGGTGTCGGTTTTGGTGTAGTAACAGGTGGTGGTGTTGGTGCGGGTGTATTTGGTTTCACGTCATTTAAATTAGGAGTCGTGAAATATTCATGGATAAATCCTTCAACACCATTAATACGTACATTCAGCCAGATCCCTTGATTACCAATTACTTCTACCAGTGTACCGTTAGGCAACACATGGATAATAGCAGAAGACTCAGAAGGTGCGCTGCGTACGTTTAGTGGATCTGTGTCGTCACCCGTTGCTACGCGTACGTACTTTACGCTAGATTGTTGATCTGGTGTTTTAACAGCCAATGCAAACTGCTTGTCCATCGCACGTGCAACGAATAATGCGAATTGTTTACGTGTTAACAAATTATTCGGTAAGAATTTCTTGTTGTCACCTTGTGTAATACCTGCATAATACAAGCCGTTGATCCGGTCAGCGTATTTATGGTTTTTCACATCATCCATACCAAGAGGTTTTTGGCTAGTTACTTTTTCGGATAGGTTAAACGCTACTGACATTGCATAAGCCATTTCATCCCGTTTAATTTCTTCGTTCGGTTTGAAGTTGTTAGCGTCAGTGTTCGGGAAATATCCTTTTTGAAGAGCTATATTAGCAAACTTGTATTGTTCGCTAGTTGGCTTCAATCCGTTAATTTCCATGTTTTTTAACTGTGTATTTTGTGTGCCCGTTGCAATAACAAGCATCTTGGCAACATGTGAACGTCGTAAGTTGTCTTGAGGATTGAATTTAGGAGTTTGATTAATAATGCCTTTTTCCGCTATGTAATGGACTTCTTTGAAATATTCACTATTGGCTGGGACGTCGGAAAACTTAAAGTTTGCAAATGACTGGAGAGGTGAGAGAGCTAAGATGGTTAGCAGCAACAGTCCGACTGTTGCCCATTTAAATTGTTTCATGAGATCCTCCTTAAAATATAATGTATTACTAGACTCATAGGTTCATTTTACCAGTTATGAAAACTAATTACTAGATATTTTTGTCATGGCTCGTAAAAAAGAAATGTTAATTCTATGATTCTTCATTACTACTTAAGGAAGGATGGGGCTGAAGGGGGAGATAGCGCTGAATTCAGAGAAAACCGAATGCTCTAGTTTGAACATTCGGTAGGATCATTAATTATTGATACGATCAATGAATTTATTTAGTTGTCCAACTGATACTTTGTCTGATAAACCATACGTACCATCTAAGTAACCAGTTGTAATTTCGTGATGGAATAAAATATTGATATATTCTGTTGCCCAGTGACCATTAGGAACATCAGAGAAATTCGCAATAGCAGAACCTCTTAGTTCAAATGCACTTACTAAAACTTTTGCCATTTGAGCGCGAGTTAATTCTTTATTTGGATTGAAGTTACCTGCATCGCCAGAGAAGATATTCGCTTCAGCGACTGCGGAAATTGCTTCGTAATGAGGATTTGATTCATCCACGTCTTTAAATGTTGTGTTAACTGTTGTCATATCAAGGTCTAACTTTTCAGCAAGTACCTGTGCTATTTCACCGCGAGTTGCATAAACAATTTCTTTAACAGGAGCGGATGCAGCCACCTTTTGTTCTTCTTTAACGACGTTATCAGTGAAGTTCGCTACGCGACGTGCACCAATATAACGGCTCTTCCAGTAGTATGGATCATCCAATGATGATACCATGACACCTTTGCTCACAGAAGCATGGATGAAGTTATTAGATCCTATATAGATGCCAACGTGTGATACGCCGCGACCTGATGTATTAAAGAATACTAAATCTCCAACTTCTAGATTGCTTTTGGAAATGGAAGTACCGACTCCGATTTGTTGACCAGTCGTTCTTGGTATAGAAAGACCTTCTTTATTGAATACGTATTGTGTAAATCCTGAACAATCAAAAGCTGTTGGGGTTGTCCCACCTAAACGATAAGGTGTTCCCATATAATTTTTCGCTGTGCTTACTAATGACGTTGGTGAGTTTGCGGAAGCAAATTCTGGTACAAATGAAAAGAATAGTAGACTTGCCATGACCAGAGTTATTAGACGTTTCATGCTGTTCTCAAATTCCCCTTTCGCACAATCATTGTTGCGCTTTGTAATCTAGGAATATATTAGCACGGATAAACATAGAAATTATTACATTTATATTACAAGAAAATTACACGCTGACACACAACTGAAATGTTAGTATAAAAAACTAATTGAATTTTAATTATACGGAACAGATAAAATATTCAGTTAAACGCTATTGCGACTTTATATCCCTATATTTTGTGGTATAATCATTCAACATATAAAAGAGCTTATTAGTTTATGACAGTAAGTAATAAAGGATGAGTTATGAGTGCCTAAAGTAGTAGTGTTTAGTAATATGTATCCATCCACAGAGCATCCAACCTATGGAATCTTTGTGAAAAATCAAGTGGAACAATTAAAGAATGATGGTGTAGACGTTAAAATCATCGCCATACATGATCCGGGCAAAGGGGAAATCGGAAAAATAACCAAATATCTATCATGGGGAACACAATCCCTTCTATATGTCCTACAGCATAAAAAGAAAATCAGCATTACACATGCGCATTACGCGTTTCCTACTGGACTGGTGTCGTTGCTTGCAAAGAAATTATGGAAGATACCGTACGTTGTAACAGTGCATGGTGGAGATCTAGATAAAATGGCTAAAAAAAGTCCACGTATCGCAAAACTCACTAATCGTATTTTACAAGAATCCTCAGAAGTTATTACAGTGGGGGAGAAGTTGCGAAATGACGTCATCGATGACTATGGTATTGCCTCTAGCAAAGTAGAAGTTATGAGTATGGGTGTCGATACGAGTATCTTTAAACCGATGGGTCAGGAAGAGGTTCGGCTTTTATTGGACGTGCCTTTGAATGAACGAGTAATTCTCTTTGTAGGAAATGTGATCGAAGCAAAAGGTGTCATGGAATTGATCGATGCATTTGAACAATTACAAGAAACATATAACGATCTCCTTCTATATATAGTAGGTTCACAGAAGGACCAGCGTTTTACGACAGAAGTGAAGGCGAAAGTCGGCAACAATGCAGGGATTCACTTTAAAGAGCCGGTTAGCCAGACTGAACTTGCGAAATGGATGTCGGCAGCAGATATTCTCGCTTTACCTTCATACCACGAAGGGTTCGGCTTAGTGGCACTCGAAGCGCTTGCGTCGGGAGCTAAAGTCGTAGCGACGAATGTTGGAGGTTTACCTTATTTATTGAAAGAAGATGTCGGAACCCTAGTTGAGCCACGTAATGCACAAGCTTTAGCCGCTGGACTCGAGATAGCACTTGCGAATGAAGTGACAAGAGAGCAGCATGAAGTCACGCAACAAGTGATTCAGCAACATTCTTCAACAGTAATCGTCAAAAGGTTGAACGATATCTATGAACAGAATGGAAAGGGATCTTCCAAATGAGTAAATTATTTAAGATCATTGGCACTGTCGCCATCATTAATATTGTAGCAAGATTATTTGGCTTCGGTCGTGAAGTCGTGATTGGCATACAATATGGTACATCGACAGTGGCGGATGCTATCGCGACTGCGTATACGATACCGAACTTTATTTATCTAGTGCTTGGCGGAGCGTTAACGACTGCCTTTATATCAATCTATCATTCCTCAAATATGGACAAACCATTATTTGTGCGCAAGGCATTCACGACAGTTGTCATAACTGCCACACTCGTTACATTAGTCATTATCGTATTGACGAATCCAATACTGAACCTATTCTTTAAAGATTTAAGTGATGAAGACTATACATTAGTAAGAAATCTTTTCCTTTGGATGATGCCATCTTCAATCGTATTGGTCATGTCGACATGGATGAGTGGATTATTGAACATTAATGATCGTTTTCAGTTGTCGAGTCTAGCGATCTTACTGTATAACGCGGCGTTTGTTGGAGTAGGCTTTGCGCTAACAAAATGGCTTGGACCTGAATCATACGGTGTCGGTGCAATGGTCAGTGCAATCTTAATGGGACTCTTCCTATTTTGGGGAATCAAACGTGCAGATCTCTCTTCACTGAAACCTTCATTCGGCATGCCGACGGATATTAAGAGAATGTGGTGGCTAGCCCTTCCGATTTTATTCGGTGGCGCATCCTTGCAGTTCTACTTCATTATTCACCGTATTGCAGCAGGAGGATTAGGAGAAGGTGCGATTTCTTCTATTAACTACGCATCGAAACTAACAGGCTTTCCACAAGCCATTCTCATGACAGCCGTAACGACGGTCATTTATCCGATGCTCGCGAAGAAAGAAGGCGAAGGGGATACGAAGACGGTCAAGGCGCTTTACAAGAAAGGTATGCTCTACATGGTCGCGTTACTATTGCCGGCGACGGTGTTCTGCTACTTCCTAGCTGAGCCGCTAATCCGTTTAGTATTCGGTTATGGGAATTTCGATGAGAAGTCCATTATGTTGACGGTACCGGTGTTCAAAGTATTTGCGCTTTCGATGTTCTTCTTGGCGGCTAATACATATGTCACTCGTTTTTATTATGCCAAAGGAAATTCAATCACACCGATCATCTTTAGTTTGATCAGCGTGTTTGGAATTAATATCGGTATTATATTTGCGTTTGTTGATCAGATTGGTGCGCAGGCCATTGCGTACGGTACGGTCATTAGTGCCGCGGTCAACTTCTTGTTGCTTGCGGGCTATGCTCGATTTAAATGGAAGTTGTAATGATAGGAAAAAGCTTCCGCTCAGTTATCAGTTGAGTGGAAGCTTTTTTGTGGTTTTAAGTAACTGAGTAGGGGAGTTGTTGCTTAAAACGAAATTGGGACTAAGTGATTTTGGGATTACATTTCTGTTAAGAGTGCGTAATAAGCGGCTTTGGGTTGTGGTTCTTGAATGTGCATTTTCTTTTTCCTGTTTGGTCAGGAGGTTGTGGTTTAGCTGCCTATGTAAGTGGAGAGTTCATTGTCCCCACTTCGGCGCTGGTGGATGGCTTTCGCGAGGAGCCAGAGACAGGAAGTTCGCCTGTCTTTGTCTCCTCGCTACGCCTACCACAGCAGTCGCCTTCGTTGGAGTGGGTGTGGGGCAGTTCGGGTAGTTGTTTTTAAAGGAGTTAGTTCGTAAGTGACTAATGAATTACGTTTCTGTTTAGCTTGCGTAATAAGCGGCGTTGGGTAGTGGTTCTTGCAGGTGCTTTTTCTTTTTCTTGTTTGAGCAGGAGGTTGTGGTTTAGCTGCCTATGTAAGTGGCAAGTTCATTGTCACCACTACGGCGCTGGTGGATGGCTTTCGCGAGGAGCCAGAGACAGGAAGTGCGCCTGTCTTTGTCTCCTCGCTACGCCTACCACAGCAGTCGCCTTCGTTGTATCATGTGTAGGACAGTTCGTAGAATTCTTTCGCAAGTGATACATAATAGATATCATGATGTAGCTGATCTTTTATCTTATTAGAACCACAACCAAAATTACTACCACTTAGTAGCGCAGGCACAACTGCGGGGTAGGCCGTGGCCAAGAGCCAACTGGCGGAACTTTGCCAGCTGGCTCGCTGTAGGCAATCCCCCACGTGCCTGCGCGAGTCCAGAAAGCAGACACTCACCAACTTCCGTCCTCAACAACCAGTCGAGCCACGCCCCAAACCAAAAGTGAAAAAGACCCGCAGCCGCATAGTCTTTCCGCCAACCGCGTTTAAAGGTTGGATAAGGCATGCTAATTAGCATTCTTAGAACAACAACCAAAATTACTACCACTCAGTAGCGCAGGCACGCACTAACTTCAATCCCCAACGACAAGTCGAGCGGTGCCCCAATCACCAACACTCACAACATAAAGAAGTTATCCTCACCAATCTTGTCATACAACCCACTACGTTTGAACAAGCTCACTTTTTCAGGAGGTACTCTCTTGAAAATGAGTCGCTTGTTTTGGCGAACTGCTTCGTCAAGCATGGCAGAAAGGGCCGCTTCGCCTGTTGCGTCGATAGCTGTTAGATTTTTCATGTCTAAAATGATCGTCTTCTGCTCAAGATTCAATAGTTCAGGATATCGATCCTCGAAGTGTTTCGCTGTACCGAAGAACAGGGGACCGGATAGTTTGAACTTAATTAGCTCGGATTCACTTTCTGTAGACAACTTGAACTTCTCAACGTCACTCAGTTTACTCTTTTTAATTTCCAAAGAGCCACTCATTTTGCGTAAGAACGATAGGGCCGCAAGCAAGATTCCGACTTCGACTGCGATCGTTAGATTCACGAATATCGTCAACAGAAAAGTTGTCAGTAACACAATCGAATCGCCCGAGCGTAACGAAGCAATCTGAGCGAAGGCTTTTCGTGAACTCATATTCCATGCGACGAACATCAAAATGGGTGCCATTGCGGCTAACGGTATATAAGATGCGTAAGGTGCGAATAGTAATAAGAACGCTAATACAAATAAACTTTGCACGACGCCGGATATCGGGCTGACTGCACCTGAGCCTATATTTGTGGCGGTACGAGCGATGGCGCCTGTAGCTGGAATTCCACCGAATAACGGTGTAATGATATTCGCGATCCCTTGGCCGAATAATTCTTTCTTGGAATCGTGCTTTGGAACTTTACTTTTCATTCCGTCTGCAACGACTGCGGAAAGCAAGGACTCAATCGCACCGAGTGCAGCAATGATTAAAGCGGGTTGCCAGAGGTTCACCAGTTTAGTAAGTGTAATCTCGGGGAAATGAAAACTAGGCAGATGTTGCGGAATGCCGCCGTATGCTGTACCGATCGTTTCCACTTTACCTGGGAAGAACCAAATCGAACAGATAGTAGGAACCAGGAGCGCAATAAGTAGCAATGGAACCTTAGGTGCGATTTTCGGTAAAAGGAAGATGACGACCAAACCAATTGCGGCAGTTAAGATACTAAATGTATTGATTGTATGAAAATGCCGAGCGATTTCCATCATGCTTTCATGGAAGAACTCTTTTTTCTCAACTCCCGTTAATCCAAAGAAGTTTTGGAATTGGCCGGTGAATATAATGACTGCTATCCCAGCGGTGAATCCTATCGTCACCGATCGCGGCACAAAATGAATGAGATTACTGACACCGAGAAAGCTCATGATGACGAGGAGAATACCAGCAAGAAATCCAGCGATTAGAAGATCTTCATAACCATATTGCAAAACAATAGCTAGTAATATGGGAATGAATGCACCAGTAGGACCCGCAATCTGGTAACGTGAACCACCTAGCAAGGCGACTAAAAGACCTGCGATGATCGTAGTATACAGTCCGTATTCGGGTTTCACACCAGAAGCAATAGCAAAAGCCATCCCAAGCGGAATGGCTACAATTCCAACAGTAATCCCTGCAATTAGATCCTGCCGGAAGCCCGCTGCATTATAATTAAGATAACGTTGGTCTTTGAACATAATTGTTCACTTCTCCCACTTATAGAGTATATATACATATATTATTATACCGTATGCATATGGCCTATACAAGATGTGTATAAAGTGAGAGGGGGAGAAACGTTCAACATTTGATGAAGATATTGACGATCCGAATAATTGAACCAAATGTAGTTTAGTGTTAAAGTATATGACAGTAACAACAATAAAGGAGAGATATAGTATGAGCAGATTACAAGATAAAGTAGCATTCATTACAGGTGGAGCATCCGGTATGGGTGAAATGATGGTAAAGCAATTTACAGCAGAAGGTGCGAAAGTAATTGCAGCTGACATCAATACAACAGCACTTGAAGAAAAGTGGGGTGGACAAGACAATATCTTCACAATCAAGTTGAATGTGACTGAAGACGCAGAGTGGGAAGAAGCTATGAAAAAAGCTGTCGATCACTTCGGTAAAGTTGATATTCTTGTCAATAATGCTGGTATCTCAACTGAAAAAACTGTGGATCAGATCACGATTGAAGATTGGCGCAGACTTTCAGATATCAATAGCTTCGGTACATTCCTAGGTATGAAGCATGTTTCAAAATACATGAAAGAAGCGAAAAAAGGTGCAATCGTCAATATTTCATCTTATACTGCTTTGATTGGTATGGGCTTGAATCCGTACTCGGCTTCAAAAGGTGCAGTACGTGCGATCTCCAAAGCAGCAGCGGCAGAATATGGACATGCAGGTATTCGTGTGAATACAGTATTCCCAGGAGTTATCCAAACGCCAATGGTAGCAAATCTTGAAGAGTCTAAAGCTCAACTAGATATGTTGATTAAAATGACACCACTTCAACGTTTGGGTCAGCCGGAAGATGTAGGCAATGCTGTACTCTTCTTAGCATCCGATGAAGCATCGTATATTACAGGTGCAGAGCTTGTCATTGATGGCGGGTATTCTGCACGATAATCAATACAATAAATAAAACGGGTTGTCCTACAAGTCATGATGACTTCTAGGGCAACCCGTTTTTTATTGATTATTTTACATCTACAAAGCGCTTGAAGCCCATGAAATGTGATTTCCAATAGGAAGAGTCTAGTGAAGCGATTTCAATTGCTTTCGTCCCTGCGTGAATGAACTCATTACCGCCAAGATAAATACCGATATGTGAGATGCCGGGGCGATATGTATTTTGGAAGAATAATAAATCTCCTACAACCGGATCTTTTATGAAAAGTGAACGGTTATAGAAACCGATTGTATCTAATCGAGGAACTTTAACGCCGGCTTGGTTGAATGCGTAGAAAATGAATCCGCTACAATCAAATCCAGATGGCGTTACACCTGCCCATACATAAGGAGTTCCTAGTAACGGTTGTGTAATATCTACTAATTTTTTACCGAGCGCTTGGTTAGTAACAGCAACAGGAGGCTGTACTACGGGCTTACTTGATGATAATGTACCGAATGAATTAGTAGAAGAGACAGCTTTTGAAGAGTTCGTCTTATTTTCTACTATTAGTTTCTGTTTAACTTTGATATCATTAGAAGTGAGAGAATTCAGACGTTTTAATTCAGTTACCGTAATCTTGTACTGATTGGAAATCTTGTAAAGAGTTTCCCCTGCTTGCACGATATGCGTTTTTGATGCAGCGGCAACACTACCAACTGAGATGCTTGTAGCAAGCATAAGAGAGGCGATCGCGGCTAGAGCAATTTTCTTCATTTCGACGTATCTCCTTTAAGTATACTAGATTTGGTACTTTATACTGCTGCGTGTTAATTTATGTTTAAACCTATGAACCTATCATACAATACAATATTGGATATTAAACGTAACTTTAGACTTATTTTTCATTGATAAATCATTAGTGAATTAGTTTAGACATATGTGTAAATACTAGAAAATATATATATTTTGCTTCTTATAGGTTCTCAAGACCTACTACTTGTAAATGGTCACTATGTATTTTATAGGTAATTATAATAACTATATTTGTCATATCGTAAGTCAAACTATAAAAAAAGCCCTTGAATCCGTAGTAAGACTTCGGATTCTTCAGGGCTTTTCTGCTGTTTAAGATCGTCCGATTGGCCAGTCAAATGGAATGGAGCCAGGAGGGGAGTGCTTAATGATATCGATCATCGGTATCGTATACGCGAATAGAATCAATGCGATCGTAATACCAATCCATAAATACCAGTTCTCCAAAATCTTCGGTGATTTCTCAGCATCTATCTCTTCTTCAGCGATTGGATATTCTTCATAACCACGTGGAGCGAAGAATGCCAGTTGAATGAAGATGTAGAACATCAACAGAATACCAACGAATAAGATGATTCCACCGACAGCTTGCCACATCTGGTAGCTAATCCATGTAGAAACTTGATCTCCACCTGCGTACTCAGAGAATGCTGAACGACGAGGTCCGCCGATTAGCCCTTGAATATGCATGGAAGTGGACATGATCGTCATACCGATTGCCCAGATAAACGTCTGAATGATTCCTAATTTATTTAATCTAGGAGTCAAGCGGCGCCCCGTCAAGTGAGGAATCAACCAATAAGCAATCCCGAAAAACGTTAAGATCACTGTTGTTGCAACTGTTAAATGGAAGTGACCTGTAATCCAAATCGTGTTGTGGACAAGAGAGTTTACTTGGTGAGAAGCGTTAATGATACCGCCTGCTCCACCCGGGATGAATGCTACCATACCAACGAATGGTGCTAAGAAACGAACGTCTTTCCAAGGAAGCTTTTTGAACCAGCCGAATAGGGATTTATAGCCTTTTCTTCTACCTGTAATTTCAAATGTAGCGAATAAAGAGAATGCAGTCATCAATGAAGGGATGACAACCATGAATGTTAAGACTACTTGAATGAACTTCCAAGTTGGATCAATACCTGGCTCAGTTAATTGGTGGTGGAATCCGACCGGAATCGAAAACATCAACAATAGAATGAATGCAAGTCTTGCAAGTGAATCACTAAATAGCTTTCCGCCGATAATTTTCGGGATAATTGCGTACCAAGCCATATAAGCAGGTAATAACCAGAAATAAACTAGCGGGTGACCGAAGTACCAGAATAATGTGCGTGTCAATAATACGTTGACTGTTGCTACATACCCTAGAGACCAAGGTAGAATCAATACAATAACTGAGTACGCTACACCAAGTGTCGCAACGAACCACATAATCATGTTAATAACGACCATGAATGCAAGTAAAGGAGACTTTTCACCTTTATGGGCTTTCTTCCATACATATAGTTGACGGAAGTTAGTGAAAGCTGCAATCCAGCTACCTACAATTACTAATGTCAGACCGATGTAGAAAATAGGATGCGCGCGAAGTGGAGTATAGAATGTATACAATACAGACGCTTCACCTGTTAAGATCATCCATGCTGATAATACTGTACCCACTAACATGACCCAGAATGAAATCCAGCCCCACAGTAATTGTTTGTCTGAAATTCCGACTGTTTTCCCCATAAGAGAGAATTGGAAACCGACGATGAAGAACGTAGTCAATACTAGACCGAGTATGACACCATGCGTGGTTAAGATTGTATAGTAATCAATGTTGAATGGTAACGTATATTTACCGGAACGTACTAAAGTCTGAAGTAGTCCCATCAATCCACCCACTAAAAGGGAGATGAATGTGACATGCATAAAGGCCATATACAATCTGGATTCTTTTTTTGAGAAATTAAATAATTCCATGGGTTAGTACACCTCCACTGTGCCGAACATCAAATGGTGACCGATGCCGCAATATTCGTTACAGACTACTGTGAATTCGCCGCCATTTTTCATGACCGATTCGAAGCGACTGATATGTCCAGGTTCGACCATCATGTTGACATTTGTACCTGCCACTTGGAATCCGTGAACGACGTCTTTACTTGTTACTTGGAAAAGAACCGTGGAACCTTTCGGTACGCGAATCGTCTTAGTAGCGGTTCCGTCTTCTTCTTTACCGAAGTCATAGTTAAAAGCAGAAGCGACAATATTGACAACGTATTTTCCGTCAGCCACTTCTGTCAGACCCAGATTTTCAGGTTGGAATGATTCATTTGCTTCGACGTTTTGTGGATCAATTGTTTCGATGTGACTTTGTGGATGTGTTCCTTTCCAGAATGCTGCAAAGCCAATAATGAGTAAGAATAAAACCAATGATGCTAAACCGAACACAAGCCATACTTTTTCATACTTATGCAAATGCATAATGTTTCCTCCTTTGTTGCTAGATATTATCTAGATAAGAATAATCCGTAAGCGCCGAACCACATGACAAGGATGACGATCCCGACGATCATTACCATGATCAAGGTACCTTTTAAATTCGTTTCTTCTTTTGGTTGATTTGTAGAAGATATCTTCTTGCTCAATACGGCCACCTCCTTGTCTAAACTGAATTCGTACTTTCATCATAATCCTCGTGGGGGAATAAAGAATTAGGGAAATCCCTATGATTTGAAGATTAAAAGCAATGTTCACAATATGTTCAATCACTTTACATGCTTTTGTCATACACATTTCACTAGAATTGTGATTCGAACTAGGATGAAAGGTCTGTCTGAATAGTTCATCAGTTGCGTAATGGATTTTAGCGTGTACAGTGAATAGAGTGATGAATACAGATTGAGATAATATGTACTCAATATTGACCGTATGTTGAATAGAAATTATAATATACTAAGGTGAAACCTAGGAAGCCGGTGTGTGAAATGGAAAATGTAAAATGGATTACAGTAAAAAGCCCTGAAGAAGGTGCGAAGGAAGTATTCAAACTGATTTCTGAAGAACTTCAAAATAATAGATTGCATGTACTTGGGCTAGCTACAGGCAGCACGATGATTCCGATTTACGATGAATGGACGAATTCGTCGTTAGACTTTTCGAATGTTACGGCATTCAATTTAGATGAATATGTCGGTATTGACGCAGACAACCCGAATAGCTATGCATACTTTATGGATCAGCATCTATTCAGCAAAAAGCCATTTAAAGAAACACATATTCCGAATGGTATGGCTGAAGATTTAGATGAAGAGTGTAAAGACTATGAGAATCAATTGGACTCTCATCCGCTAGATATTCAACTTCTTGGAGTAGGGGAGAATGGTCATATCGCATTCAACGAACCAGGAACGTCATTCGATTCAGTAACACATGTTGCGACATTGACGGACTCCACATTGGGCGTGAATAGTCAGTATTTCGAAAACGATGATAAGATACCGAATATCGCGTTGACGATGGGGATCTCTTCTATTGTAAAGTCGAGGAAGTTAATCATGGTTGCATTTGGTGAGAAGAAGCGTGCGGCAATGGAGAAATTAAAAGCTGGAGAGGTTACGAAGGAGTGGCCGATTACAAAGCTTTTGCGTCATGAGGACGTCATTGTAATCACGGATTTACAGCTTGATTGAGTAGAATAAAGTATGGTTAGGGGCTATCCCGGAAGTGCAAGCTGACTTCCGGGGTGGCCTTTTTTGTATGAAGGGGATTTGTTTGTTGTGGTCGTTGGCTTTACTTTGGCGCTGTGGCAAGCGTCTGCTTTGAATCGTTGAAGTGCTGGGGGATTGCGTTTCTGTTAAGTGTGCGTAATAAGCGGCTTTGGGTTGTGGTTCTTGCACGTGCATTTTCTTATTCCTGTTTGGTCATGGGGTTGTGGTTTAGCTACCTATGTAAGTGGAGAGTTCATTGTCCCCACTTCGGCGCTGGTGGATGGCTTTCGCGAGGAGCCAGAGACAGGAAGTTCGCCTGTCTTTGTCTCCTCGCTACGCCTACCACAGCAGGCGCCTTCGTTGGATTG